>CANQOM010000033.1 GCA_947625445.1 Candidatus Gastranaerophilales bacterium | reverse complement strand
TGTCGAATTACTCGGCAGAGGATTTGCTTGGTTAGATACCGGAACTCATGAGTCATTACTCCAAGCTTCTCAATTTATTAAAACTATTCAGGATAATCAAGGAATTAAAATAGCTTGTTTGGAAGAAATAGCTTTTAGAATGGGATTCATAACAAAAGAAGATTTGATTAAAATCGGAAATAAATATCCGAATAACCCCTATTATCAATATATTTTAAATATTCAATAATAAATTCTTTGTACTTTTTTAATAAATTTGATAAAATAAAAAAAACACAGAAAGGATTTATTAATGAGTAATGTTATAATCTATACGGAAAATGCTTCTTCTGATATTGAAAAATTTGTAAAAAATATACCTGATGTAAATACAGAAGTTAAGGACATAGAAGCTTTAACAGATTTAGATACGGAATCAACCAGTGCAATAATACTTGAAATATCAAAAGAAAAATTAAAAGAAATTTCAATGGTAACCAAATTTCCGCTTCCAATATTGGCAGTTACGGATGAAATTCCAGAAAATATTACTGTAAGAGCCGAAGCTTATGATTACATAATTACTCCTGTTAGTGAATTTGAGTTATCAATAAAAATGAAAAATTTATTAAAAATAAAAGAATTAAAAGATAAAATTTCAAATATTTCAACCACTGACGAATTAACGGGCTTACATAACCGCAAGTTTTTATTGGAAAGATTAGAATCAGAAATGTCCAGAGCTAAAAGATATCATTCTAACGTATCTTGTATTCTTTTTGATATAGACTTCTTTAAAGTTGTAAACGATATGTACGGCTATGAATGGGGCGATGTTCTTTTAAAGAAAATAGCAGAAATGCTATCAAACCTTGCAAGGAAAGAAGACGTCGTAACAAGGTACGGAGATGAAGAATTTATGGTTCTGTTACCGGATACGACAGAAGAAAAGGCATTTATATTTGCAGAAAGATTTAGAAGAGACGTAGAAAAAATGTCTTTTATTCCTGCGGGAGAAACGGAAAGACACCCAATAAAAATTTCAGGCGGAATTTGTGCTTATCCTCATCTTGAACAAGTTGACGAAAACGCCAATTCAATTATAAGATATGCAGAACATGCTCTTTATAATGCAAAAAAACGAGGAAAAAACAGAATTGTTCTTTTTTCTCAAGTTAATTTAGAATATTAAAAAACTATTCCTGAATTTCATTTGCTTCTTGATTCAATTTATCAATAGATTCTTGGACATCGGGAGTTAAAGAAGATTCTGATGAATCACCTAAAGATTGATTATTATCTGTATCTTTAGTTTTTTCTGCCTTATCTGCCTTATCTGCTTTATCTTTTTTTTCTGCTTTTTCTTTTATTTTTTTATCGTTATTTGTATCTTTTTTATCTTCCGTTTTATCGGTATTTTGAGACTTAACAAAAGTATCTTTTCCCAAATTATAGAAATCTTTACCTTTAACAGGAGTGCCTAAAGAATTTAAGTTAAATGTTCCCGGAACTGAATTTATACAAAAAAAACCTGTAATATTTCCTGCCATATATTTTCCTCTTTAATCTATATAATAATTAAAACTTTTTATTCAAATAAATTGCTTTAAATTTTATCTGACAAAGTAAGATTTTTTTATTAAAATTCAAATCCGCTGAATACTATAGCACTATTGTAATTTTTTGTTTCTTCTTTAATTATTTTAAAGAAATCTCTAACAAGAATTACATTATTTTGAAGTAGTTCAAACCGATTTTCTTTAAAAAAGTTTTCAAGCATTTCTCCTGATTGTAAATACTTTCTGTTTTTTATGTACAATTTAAAGTTTTTGTTTCGCTTCATAATTGTTTTAATTACAAATGATAACACTATAGAATAACAGTCAATATATTGAGGAGGAATAATTGTATCTAAAAAATAGTTTTTATTATCGGTTGTTTTTATCTCAATAAAAGCTTTAATATTTTGAGAATTAGCATCCGTATAGATATATTTAAATACAGTTTCTCTGTTATAACCTTGCAATAAAGTATCGTTAAATTCATCCTTGTTCTTAGAGAGTGAATATTTAAAATGATTAATAAGATTTTCATTAAAAAGCAAAGATATTTTCTTGTTATCAGAGGTTTTAAATGGCTTAAAGTTAATTAAATCAATATCTTGTGATAAAAAATTTACATTAGAAACACTCCAAAGAGATTCATTCGAACAAAATCTAAAACCGCAACCTTTAATAAATAAATCCGAAAGTTCAATCAAAGAATCATCAATAGAAATATAAAAAGTATCAACTCCTCTGGCACCGAATTTAGCTATAATATATTCTACAAGTTGTTTACCCTCATCAAAAGAATTTTTATCCAAAAATAATCTTTTTATCTGCCATTTATAAGTATTACCCAATTGTGCCTGAACTGTTATCAAACCCTTTAAATAATTATTGTTATCATAAATAACATAAGTTTCCGGGAATCTTCTAAAATAAACATTATAAATTAAATTTTGAATAAACGTTATAGGAACGGAAAGAAAAAATAAACGTCTGTAACTCATAACATTGTCATTACAAACAATAGAAATAAGTTTTTTTATATGTAAAATATCTTTATAACTTATTTTTTTTATTTTTGCCATAACAATATTATATAACTATTTTCAAACTACGGACAGAATAGAAAAAAAAGTTAAGAAAAGGTTAACAATTATTGAGTAAAAATATTGATATTTTATAATAAATATAAGACGAGTTAGGGGAATTATGAAAAAATTTTTTGAAGATAAAATGAATAAAGGGAATCCTTTCGTAAACAAAAATGATAAAACGGAGGAAATAGAAATGGATAATGATATAGCAGAAAATAATACAGAACAAGAAGAACTAAAAGAAGAACTCGTTCAAGAAACAGAAAGTGAAAATAAAGAAGTTTCCATTGAAGAAGATGAACTTCAAAAATTAAAATCAGATTTTGAGAATCTTAATAATCAATATTTAAGATTAGCCGCAGACTTTGATAATTATAGAAAAAGACAACTTCAAGAAAGAGAATCATTATTAAAATATGGTGCTCAAGAGTGTATGAAAAAAGTCATAGAAGTTGTAGATAATTTTGACAGAGCACTACAAAGCGTAGAACAAATAGATAACATTGATAAAATGAAAGAATCATTTTATATATTAAATAAACAATTAACCGATTCATTAACAAAATTAGGATTAGAACAAATAAAAAGTGTAGGAGAAAAATTTGACCCTAACTTACATGAAGCCGTTATGCAAACCCAAACAGAAGAGTATCCGGAAGATACAATTATAAAAGAGTTACAAAAAGGATATAAATTGGGAGATAAAGTTCTAAGACCGGCAATGGTTGATGTTGCTGTAAAATAAGAAATTGAAAGATTAGAGAGATATGAGTGATTTTTACGAGATTTTAGGTATAGATAAGAATGCAACCAAGGAAGAAATAAAATCAGCATTCAGAAAAAAAGCAAGGCAATACCATCCTGATGTTAATAAAGCGCCTGATGCAGAAGAAAAATTTAAGGAATTGGGCAGAGCCTATGAAACATTGATGGATGATAATAAACGAGCAACATATGACAGATATGGCGAGGACGGCCTCAGAGATGCAGGTTTTAGCACCTCCGGACCTTTTGATGGCGGTTTTGGCGGGCTTAATGAAATATTTGAAAGTATCTTTGGTGCCGGTTTTGGATTTTCAACAAATTATTCTCAAGACCCCAATGCACCTCAAGACGGTGAAGATTTAAGATTAAATCTTCAAATAACACTTGAAGAAGCAGTATTCGGGGTTAAAAAAGAAGTAAAAATTACACATATGGAAGTGTGTGATGAATGTAACGGAACAGGTTCAAAAAAAGGAAGCAAACCGGAAACCTGCCCGGCTTGTTCCGGTACCGGAAGAGTCCAACAGGTAATAGACACTCCTTTAGGTAGTTTCAGACAAATTGCAACATGCCCGAAATGCGGAGGGAAAGGTCAAATTAATTCAAATCCTTGTACAAAATGTCATGGAGAAGGAAGAATTGAAGTTGAAAGAACACTTACAATTAATATTCCGCAAGGAGTTGATTCCGGCTCAAGAATAGGTTTATCACACGAAGGTAATTGTGGTAAAAACGGAGGAAGAACTGGAGATTTAATCGTCGTTCTTTACGTTAAAGAACATAAAGAATTTAAACGTAACGGTTTTGATTTATATTCAACTGTTGATATAACATTTCCTCAAGCTGCAATCGGAGACGTTATTGAAGTAAATACAATTGACGGTAAAAGAGAGCTTACAATACCTTCAGGAGTTCAACAAGATGACGTTTTACATATAAAAGGAGCGGGAGTTCCTTTCTTGGGTCAACAAAATAAGAGAGGTAATCACAATTTTATAGTAAAAATTAAAACTCCTAAATCATTAAATACTGAAGAACAACAACTTTACAAAAAACTTTTTGAAATCAATCGTAACAAAAAGCCCTCATCAAACTTCATTGATAAAATGAAAAATGTACTCCATAATTAAATAGGGAATGTATGAAAATAAAACCTTTAATATTAAGTATAATAATTTTTATAATAAGCTCAATGGCAGCGCAAGCTTCACAATTGCCAAAAGAAATAAAAGATTTTCTTTTCGCACAAAAGAAGATACCAACAGTAAGATTCGACGGGGTTATAACCTATAACGATAACATTATGTATATCCCTATAATTCCCGCATATCCAAAACAAGTTGACAAACTTGAAGTTGTTAAAACATATCCTGCCAATAAAACAATGGACTCATTACCTGATGTCATTGTATTCAATAATAATTATTCATTACTAAAAATCATAAGAGTAGATTCTAATACATTATCAGTAAAAAATATTCCCGATTTACCTGATGAAGTAAAAACAGGAGTATTACCCCAAGATTTAATGGTACCCAGAGGACTTGTATTCCCTGAAAACTTAGCAGGAATTTTAGGGGATGTACAAATTCCTTTAATAGGGAGTGCAAAATCCGCAAGCTTTATAACAGGAAAAAGACAAGCCCCGTTACCAAATGGGAAAAGAGTTCAAGATACAAAACGTCACAGTGTACCGGCGGAACTGAAAAATAAATTATTCTTTGTTAATAATTTTCAAACAGAATATCTTGAAATTTTTTCATCATCAGTTTCAGAACCTCTTTATTCACTTAAAACATCAGGAGTTATGAAAGACGTTAAGCCCGTATTGAATGGCAAATTTTTGCTTGCCGCAACGAATAATCAAAAAAATATTGATGTTATTGATGTTGAAAATGAATATATAGTAAAGAATATTACATTAACTGCAAATCCTTCAGAAATTGCAGTGGATGACATAAATAACAAAGCTTATATTGCAAGTATATCAGATGAATCTTTATTTGTTATTGATTTAGATACAATGACAATAAAAGAAAAAATTCAGTTAATAGGCTCCCCTCAAAGACTTTCAATATCTAAAGACGGTTCAAAAATTGCATATACAGATTTAAAAACTTCTAATGTTTATATTCTGGATTTAGAAAATAACTATGAAAATAAATTAATTACAAATTATCCCAATATTACAAAATTAATTTTAATCGGGGATAAAATATATATGATAGCAAGAACTGAGCCAAAACTCAGGATAGTAGGGTATGATTTATTACAAGATAATAAAATCACAAAAACTAAAAAGGATCGTTCAAAAGAAAAAAGAATAAAAGAAGAAGAAAAAAATTCAGCAGAAACAAAAACTACAGATTTATTCAGTGGTGTTGATTTTACAGATAATAATAAAGATAGTGAATTAACCGAAAATTTAAAAATATATGCAACGGGAATAAAAGATATTGAAGTTGGTTTAAAACCCGTTGATATGACTGAAAAAAATGGAAATATTTTTGTTCTGTGCGCCGGAGATAACAGTGTATATTCATATAATATAAATAATGATACAGTAACCGGTAATAAGCTTCCTATGGAAGGTTTTTCAAAAGCATTTTCACCCGTACCCAATTCTAACTTAGCTGTTATTACAAATATGTCTGATTTAAAATATGCAGTATATGACATGGAAAAGAATAAAGTTGTTCAAACGCAGCCCATAAGTGAATATATAAATATGATAACTATTTTGGAAAGAAAAAATGGACAGTAAGACATCTGAAATACTGGAGAAATTAGAAGAAACATCTGAAGAATTTTGGAATATATCTCACCAAACAGGCAATTTTATAAATATGCTTATAAAATTAATGAATGCCAAGAATGTATTGGAATTAGGGACTTCTAACGGATACTCCGGACTTTGGATAGCTGATGCATTAAAACAAACTAAAGGTCATCTTACAACAATAGAGTTTTGGGAAAAACGTCAATGTCTTGCAAGAAAATATTTTCAAGATTGCGGTTTATCGGATTTCGCAACTTTTAAAATCGGTCAAGCTTATGATATCATTAAAACAGAAATAACTGATATGTTTGATTTAGTATTTATTGATGCAAACAAACAAGAATATATTAAATTTTTTAAAGTAATTCATCCTCATTTGAAAAAAGGAGGTGTCATACTTGCTGATAATATCACATCCCATGCTCAAAAAGTTAAACCTTTTGTTGATACAATTTCAAATCATCCGGAATATCAGGTTCAAATATTAGATTTACCTGACGGATTGTTAATGGCATATAAAATAGGAGAAGCATAATGACTATAATTAAATCTTTATGCTCAGATGAAATAAATTTATCAAATGTAGGAATATTTTTTAATAAAGATAATGTAAAAGCTGAAGAAAGTTCTCAATCTTTAAAAAATACATTAGACACAAAAAATATTAACTCAAAAATATACACAACGGATGAATTTAATAAAGAAGTAACTTTTGCAATAGTTCTGGGTGGTGACGGAACAATATTAAAAGCTTCAAGATATTACGCTAAATATGAAGTGCCAATATTGGGCATAAATTTAGGCAGATTAGGATTTTTATCTCAGGCGAAATCATCACAAACAGATAAAGCAATCGATTATATATTAAACGGTTCATTTAAAATAGAAGACAGATTAATGCTTACAACACTTAACGGAAAGTTAAATGCATTAAATGACATTGTTATTAAAGGAGAAAGTTTTTCAAGAACATCAAGATTATATGTACACATAAATGATAATCTTGTCTGTGATTATTTGGCAGACGGATTAATAATTTCTACTCCGACAGGTTCAACTGCATACACTTTAAGCGCAGGAGGTCCGATACTTACACCTTGCCTTGATGCTATAGTTATTGTCCCAATTTGTCCTCATACAATGAATGCAAGACCTATTGTTATTCCTTCTGATGAAGTAATAAAAATAACATCAAGTCAAAATAAACCATTATTAAAAATTTCAGCTGACGGACAAACTACATATGATTTAGGAGTTAATGAAGAAATTGAAATTAAAAAAAGCCCATATAGAGCAAAACTCATTCTTTTAAATCTAGAAAAAAATTCATTTTATTCCGTACTAAAAGAAAAACTTCATTGGGGACTTTCTTGGAAGGGATAATATGATAAAAACTGTTACCATTAAAAATTATATTCTTATTGATGATATAACACTGGAATTTGATAAAGGATTTAATGTTTTTACCGGGGAAACAGGTGCAGGTAAAAGTATTATTATAGGTGCCATTGATAGTGCGTTAGGTGCTAAAATTTCTAAAGATGTTATTAAATCAAATGCAGATAAGGCATATATTGAATTATTAATAGAATTGCAAAATGATTTTGATAAATCTATATTGAATGATAATGGTATTGAAGTTTTAAACAATGAACTTGTTATATCAAGAGAAATTTTACCATCTGCTAACAGATTCAGAATTAACGGAATAATGGTCACTCAGGATTTTATTAAAGAAATAAGAGAAAAATTACTTGATATACATACTCAACATCAAAATTATAATTATGTCCAACCAAAAAATCATATAATACTTCTTGATAATTTTGCAGATAAAGAACATAAAGAAAGAGTTGAGATATTTAAAGAAAAGTATCATAAACTGCTTCAATTAAATAAAAACTTGGAAGAAGCAAAAACATTGGTTAATAATGCTTCACAACATTCTGATTTATTGAAATTTCAAATAAAAGAAATAGAAGATGCGCAAATTACAGATATAAATGAATGTGAAACACTCGAAAAGGAACTTGATATTTTATCAAATATTGAGAAATTGAAAGAACTTTCGTATTCATCATATTGGAGTTTGTATGGAGATGATTCAAATATTATTGATGCAATGTCAAATATTAAAACAAACATTTCTAAGCTTGCGAAGTTAGATGAATCCACATCTGAAATTGAAGAAAATTTTAATAATACCTATGAAAATTTAAAAGAAATTGCTAATTCATTAAGAAATTATTCAGAGTCAAAAGAAAATGATAATGAGAGAATGGATATTATATGTGAAAGATTAAGCCTTTTAGATAAATTGAAAAGAAAATATGGCAATTCATTACAAGATATTTTAAACACTTATCAGAACTTATCTCAAGAGCTTGAGAGCATTGAATGTTCTCAAGATAATATTATACATATTGAGAAAGCAATAAATAATACAAAATCCGAGTTAAATGAACTTGGTCAAACAATCAGCAATACAAGAACCGAATTGGCAAAAACATTGTCTGATAAAGTAACAAAAGAATTAGAAAAACTGGAATTGCCAAAATCAAGATTTAATATAGAAATAATTCCTTCTGAAATGACAGAAAAAGGGATGGAAAAAGTTGAATTTTATATTTCTACAAACGTATCCGAAGATTTAAAACCCATTTCTAAAGTTGCATCAGGAGGAGAAATTTCAAGAATTATGCTTGCAATTAAAACAATTTTTGCTAATGCTGATAAAACAAATACAGTAATTTTTGATGAGATAGATACCGGTATTTCAGGAAAAGCTTCGCAAGTTGTTGCTGATTCTATTTCAAATTTATCCAAATCACATCAAATAATTTTAATTACACATCAGCCAATCATTGCATCAAAAGCAGATTCACATTTTTATGTAAAAAAAGAGCAAACAGATATAACAAAAGTAAAAGTTTATAATTTACAAGGCGAAAACAGAGTAAAAGCTATAGCTCTTCTTGCAGCAGGTGAAATAAATGAAGAATCAGAATCTTTTGCAAGAACTCTTCTTGCTATATAAACTAAACTTCTAAAGAATTTTCATTTAACGGTTGAGTAATCATTATTCCTTCTCCGCCAATACAATTAACTTGTTTTCCATCTAAATATAAATATATCTTTTTATTTTTAGAATTAGCCAAAGATGTTTTTATTAATTGCATCATTCGAGAATAAATACTGTCTGTTCCTCCGCCGTATTGGAAATCCGAACTAAAGTCTATTATTATCTTGTTACCGGTTTGTTTTATTCTTAAAAGTTTGGTTTCTGATGGAATTTCACTATAAGTTCCGAAAGATTTTTCAACAACTCCCGGACCTTTTAATAATTCTCTTATTGCAAATTCAAACTTATCTTTACCTTGCGGTACTTCCTTTTGTACTATTTTATAAACTCCGTTTGAATTTGAATCTAAAGCCAGAAAATATAATGATACTGTCTCTTTTTCAGTAATTATCTTTTTATCTGTTTCAGGTAACATTTCCGATTTTTTTACAACTTCTGATTCTTTTTTATCTGGAAATTGAGGTAATTCAACCTTTTTTACCTCTTTCATAACATCAAATCCGGATATATTTCCACCAAATTTCTCCTTAACAAAGAAAAATGTTAAAACTAAAATTACTAATATTACTATTTTTGATAAATTACTCATTTTATTTTCCGTAGTTCTTATTTATTATAAATATCCCGTTTATATATATTATATTATCAGAAATTTTTGCTTCTGTTATATGTATATTACAAAATTTCCCGTTCAATGACTTCGTTTCATATGATATAGGATTTATAGTAGTTAATACGGGTTCTAACATGCTATCACTAATTATATTACTTTTTGAACTGAATGTGATATTTTTTAATACTATTTTATCATTTTGTACTTCAATGTCAGTATAAAATTTAATTTTTACACTTCCAAACATAGTTTTTACAGGTATTTGAAAAAATAATTTATTATTTTTAATCTCAACAATCGGTTGTTTAAATTCAAAAACTTTCACTCCGTTTATTTTTATTGAACTTCTTTTTAATTCATTTTGAAATTCTTTTGATTGAATTATGTTTTGTATATCAGTATTCGTTATTTTAGCTTTATACTTAAAAGGGATATCATGTTGAAAATATATTCTTTTATTTGTATATACTACTTTATTAAAAGGACAAATGCTTTGTGCATAAAAATCAGTCAGACTCAACGCTCTATACTTAAGATTATCACTTTTTAAAGAAAGACTTTTAAATTCACCTTTTTTTAATTGTTTAATTGAAAAAATTTCCAATTCGGCAACAATCTTAGAATCTAATTCATCATTAATTTCTTTTTGAATTATTGCTTGTGCAATTTGTTTTGAAGCAAAATTTAAACCTGATATTTTATTAAAAAATGTTTCTTCCTCTTGAATATTTATAGTTTCTGACGGACAAATGATATTATAAGCACTAACCTCATTCATATTCAGCCCTATAAATAAACAAAATAATATAAGTATTTTTCTCATATAAGTATTTTCCTTGGTTGTATATAATCAGAATCTGCTATTGCAATTGCTATTACATTACCTTCCTTAGTTAAAAGTAATTGACCTTCTTTTTGTGTAACATTTTTATATTTATTTCCATTTACAATTTTTTTAAATTCTTCTTCTTTTATTTCTATAGAATCCATATCAATTATATTTAAAGGATTAATAAGATTATTTTCTATTTCCTTTTTAGTTATATTTTCAGTTAATTTTAAAGAGTTTTCTATGGACATACCCGCTGATTTTGTTCTAACAAGTTCTTTCATTATTGCTCCCGTACCTAAAACTAACCCTAAATCATGTACAATGCTTCTTATATAAGTCCCTTTTGAACACTCTATATTTAAATTAAGTATTTGATTTTCATAATCAAAATTTAAAATTTCATTTTTATAAACAGTAATTATTCTTTGTTTGATATCAACAGGTATCTGTCCTTTTCTTGCAAGCTCATATAACCTTTTTCCTTTATAATGCACTGCTGAATATACAGGCGGTGTTTGTTTTATTTCACCCTTAAACTTACTTAATGCCTCTTTTACCTCGTTAAGTTTTACTTTCCTACTGTTTGTATTTTCTACATTTCCTTCAATATCATAAGTATCCGATATAAACCCAAAATTTAATGATACTTGATAACACTTTCTTTCCTGTAAGAAGTCTATTAATTTTACTGCTTTACCAATAGCAACAGGCAAAACTCCTTGTGCTAAAGGGTCTAAAGTTCCGGCATGTCCAATTTGTTTAATACTTGTTATTTTCCTTAAAATAGAAATAACTTTATGAGAGGTAACGCCTTTTGGTTTATTTATATTTAAGAAACCAAACATTAATTCTATATCTCGCCTCTGGATATTTTATTAATTATTTCAGTGACATTTGCTCCACGTTCTAAAGAATCATCAGGAATAAATCTTAATTCGGGTGTTAATCTTAATCTAACCTTTTTGCCTACTTCATATCTTATTTTAGAAGTATTATCCGTTATCGCCTGAATTGTATTCTTTTTCTCTTCTTCAGGGGCATATACGGAATAATATACTTTTGCATATGAATTGTCATGAGAAATTTCTATATCAGTTATTGATACAATCCCTTGTATCCTTGAATCTTTTAATTGCTTTTGAATAATATCAGCAATTTCTTTCATCAATGTTTTTCTTACTCGTTCATTTCTTAATGACATAGATATCTCCGTATTTTAAACTAATATCTGACGTTCAATTTCTTCAGTTGTAGAAACTTTAATAATATCGCCTTCCTTAATATCATTAAATTTTTCAAATGAAATACCGCATTCAAAACCTTGAGCAACTTCTTTTACATCGTCTTTAAATCTTTTTAACTGGTCAATCTGTCCTTTAAAGATTTCGATTCCGTCACGCTCAACAATAGCAGTCTTATTTCGTGCAATTTTACCTTCTGTGACATAACATCCTGCTATTTTTGTTGTTTTACCAACAGTAAATACTTGTCTCACTTCAGCTTGACCCAATGCAATTTCTTTAATTTCAGGTTGTAACAAATTCAGCATTGTTTGTTCCAAATCTTCCAAAACCTGATAAATTATATTATATTTTTTTATTAACACACCTTCTCTTTCAGCAGCAATTTGGGCATTAGCATCTTCTTTAACAGTAAAACCTAAAATAATAGCATTACTTGCGCTGGCAAGCATTACATCAGCTTCTGATATATCTCCTACACCAACATGTACTATTTTAGTAATTATTTCTTTGGATTCCAGTTGTGATACCCCTTGAGAAACCGCTTCTGCACTTCCGTGGGTATTAGCTTTAATAATGAGATTCAAATGTTTAATATTATCATCAGAATTGACTTGTTCATTTCTTATATGAGCAGGCTTCATACTATCTAATTTAGTATTTCTTTCTTTTTCTTTTCTTTCTTCACAAATAGCTCTCATTATTTTTTCATTTTCAACTGCTTCAAATGTATCACCGGCTTGAGGAACTTCTGTTAAACCTAATATTTCAACCGGAGTTGAAGGACCTGCTTCTTTTATTCTTTCACCGGAATCTGAAAGTAACGCTCTTACTTTTCCGCATACACTG
>CANQOM010000032.1 GCA_947625445.1 Candidatus Gastranaerophilales bacterium | reverse complement strand
GGGGGGATTTTGATGTCCGATGTATGTAGTGTTAGCCTCAATATCCTTTGTGACAACAGAACCTGCTGAAATCATTGCATTTTCGCCAATAGTAATTCCCGGAAGCAATGTAACATTAGCACCTATGCTTGCACCTTTTTTTACTATTACAGGTTGAAATTTATCAGGCCTATTTTTTGATTTAGGATATTTGTCATTGCAAAATGTTGCATTTGGACCTACAAAAACATTATCTTCAATCCTAACTCCATCCCATAAATAAACACCGCATTTTATTGTAACATTATCACCTATAACAACATCATTTTCTATAAAACAATTTGCGCAAATATTGCAATTTTTGCCTATTTTTGCCCCTTCAAGTACAACACAAAATTGCCATATGTTTGTATCTTCACCTATATTCTTACTTTGAACGTCTGCTAAAGGATGTATCATTTATTCTATATTCTCTTTAAGAATTATCATATCATAAACTTTTAATAATTATTTATTATTAAGATTTATGTTAATATTATTACAGGTGAAGATAATGGCAAATAAATTTCAAACTATTCTTGATATACTTAGATTTCGATATAAATATAAAGGTGAATATATCTTTGCGGTAAAGAAAAAATATTTCTTTGAAAAAAACAAGGACAAAATTAATACAATAATTTTAGGAAGTTCACATGGTCAATATGCATATCTTCCTGAAAATATTGAAGAATTTAATATGTGCTTGCCTTCTCAAGATATTTACTATTCAAAAAAACTTTATGAATATGCAATAAAAAACGTAAAAAATTTAAAAAATATTATATTGTTTTATTCTGTTTTTTCTCCCGGATATGAAATGGATAAAACAAATGAAAGATTCAGATGCGCTCATTATTTGTTTTTATATGGTATTCTTCCTAATAATATAAAATCTGTAATATATTCTTTTATTGAGTATTTGTTTAGATTCTTTGATTTTAAGAAATATGCATCAATAAAAAATATAGATTCGACAGAATATTGGGGAAGTCCATACAATGCAGAAGGTATAATAACAAAGGATATTTACCCGGGGGGGGGGTAAAAAGAGGGCTTTTGGCGCATATAAACACAATATGAGAAGTTTAAAATCTCATGAATATTTAAATGAAATAATTGAATTGGCTAAAAAATATAATCACAAACTTTCTGTAGTAATTGCACCCGTAAATGAGGGATATAAAGAATATCTGCCTGAATCTGATTATCTTTTTGAAGATGTAATTCAACTTCTTAAAAATAAAAATATACCGCTATATAATTTCTACTCATCATCAAATTATAGTGATGAAGATTTTTACGACTTTGACCACTTAAATTTAAAAGGTGCGAAAAAACTGACTTGTGAGCTAAAAGAAATAATGTCTAAAACTTTTTGAGCTGAGAAAAGGCAGAATCAAGAGCTTTTGTGCCTTTTGAACCAAAATCTACAATAATCATAGAAGAATCACCTATTTGCTTAGTTTCTATAACTTTACCTATGCCGAATTTTGTATGGAATACTCTGTCACCATTATTAAAATCTGATTGATAATTAATTATTGAATCTGTATTAGAGTTTAAACTTTCTTGTTCTTGTTTTCGTTCCAGAAGCCTTTTCTTTATAGGATTATTTTCAAGTAAATTTTTAAGTTCAGACTGTTCTTGTTTTATTCTTTCTTCTTTGTTATTGTCGTGATTTTTACTTCTGATTACAAAAGAAGTATTATGTTCAACACGTTTTTTGGGCGCAATAAAATTTTTTCCGAATGAAGTAACAGCTTTTATACTTCCGTCAGCATTTTCCTGTAGTGTTTTTGTTTTAATGGTTTCAACCGCTTTTTTAAATGTGTAAGAATTATTTGATGTATTAATATAGTCAGATTCAGAATAATTCAACAGTTCATCAGGTATTTCGCCGATAAATCTGCTTGGATTAAAATACTTTTCTTGTCCCCATATTTTGCGTTTTTTCGCAAAGCTTAGGTAAAGATTCTTTTTTGCTCTTGTAATTCCTACATACATTAGTCTTCTTTCTTCTTCCATTTCTGATAAAGAATCTAAAGAACGAGTATGAGGAAATGTACCTTCTTCAAGCCCTGAAATAAATACAGTGTCAAATTCCAAGCCTTTTGCACTATGAATTGTCATTAATGTTAATGCTTGAGTATCATCCACATATGAATCAATATCACTTACAAGTGACACTTGAGAAAGAAATTCACCTAAAGTATCGGAATCTTGCGGAACAAATTCTTTTGCAACGCTTAAAAATTCTTGTAAGTTATCAATTCTTGATTCTGCGGTTACTTCGTCTTCATGTTCTTTAATATCTTGTATATATCCTGATTTTTCCAATACATAACCTATAAATGCGGGTAAATCCATTTTGTAATATGCATTTTGAAAATCACATATTAAATTATAAAATGCAGTCAATTTAGTTTTTATTGCCTGTGAAAAATCATCATATAATTCTATATTTTTTAGTATATCAAAGAATTTAATATTCTCAGAATCAGCCAATTCAAGAAGTTTATCTACGGTATTTGTTCCGAGTGAACGTTTTGGAGTATTTATAATTCTTCTTAAACTCTGAGAATCCGATGAATTGTATATAAGTTTTAAATATGCAACAATATCTTTAATTTCTTTTCTGTCATAGAATTTTAATCCGCCAACTACTTTGTATGGCACATTATTTGCCATACATGCTTCTTCAATTGCACGTGATTGTGAGTTTGTTCTGTATAATACTGCCATATCCGATAAGTTTTCTGAAATTGAAAGACGTTTTACTTCTCGTATCAGATTTAAAGCTTCATCAGATTCATCATTAGCTTGGTAAACATTTAATTTACCGCCTTTCCCTAAATTGGAATACAAATTTTTGCTTATTCTTTGTTTATTATTGCAAATTACGCTATTTGCAGCATTTAATATAGTTTCAATTGAACGGTAATTTTGTTCAAGTTTTATTAAATGAGTTTTTTTGAAAGCAGATTGCAAATTTAAAATTATTCTGTAATCGGCACCACGCCAACTGTATATTGATTGGTCAACATCACCAACAACACACAAACTCTTTTCTCTGGGTATTTCTTCTTCGTCTTTATCGTTTGTATATATTGATTTAATTAATTTATACTGGCATAAATTTGTATCTTGAAATTCATCAACCAATATATGTTTAAATCTGTTAAAATATTTTTCTCTGACACTTTGTGATTTTTCTAGCATTTTTACTGCCAGAACAAGCATATCATCAAAATCCAGAGCGTTATTTGCCTGTAATTGTTTTTGGTATTCCATAAATATTTGTGCATATCTTTCAGAACGGTAATCTCTCGCTCTTGTAGCATAATCATACGCATTTTGCATCTTGTTCTTTGCATTAGAAATTATGGTTTTTAGTAATTTAGGTTGATATATTTTTTCATCTAAATTACATTTTTTTATAGCATTTTTTAAAATAGTATTAGAATCTGTATCATCATATATTACAAATTTATTATCATACTTTTTTCCGTCTTCATCAGTATATTCTTGTATATCCGTACGTAATATTCTGCCTGATATAGAGTGAAATGTACCAATCCACATTTTTTTTGCTTTGTCTTCACCAATCATAGAAGAAAGTCTTTGAACCATTTCTTTTGCAGCTTTGTTTGTAAATGTAACCGCTAAAATTTCATACGGAGAAACACCCGAGTTAACCAAATGTGCTATTCTCGTGGTTAATACTTTAGTTTTACCGCAACCTGCACCTGCTAATACAAGTATGGTGCCGTTTTCTTGTAATACCGCTTCTTTTTGTTCCCTGTTTAATCCCTCTAAAAAATTTGACATAAACCTTTTATTTTTTTAAAATTATGCTATTATTAATAATATTATAAATAAAACAAATTAAATAGGAAAATATAATGTCAGAAGATAAAAAAAATGAACAACAGATTATGGTTCCGTTTGATGATTTAGATAAAGTAGAATCTACGGATGGTCATGCTTTTGATGCTTTAGCAATGGAACTTGCAACTATTCAACAATCTGCAAAAAAAGTTGCTATTATAGGAAGCAGAAATCTTCCTATTACTCATCAACAGATTATTGAAATTCTATCTTATGCTTTGGTTATTCAGGGAAATACGGTTATTACAAGTGGTGGTTCTTCAGGTACAAATGCTGCTGCTATAAGAGGTGCCATGAAGGCTAATCCTGATAAATTAAGAGTTATTTTGCCTCAAACCATAGGTCAGCAGCCGTCTGATGTTCAGGATCAATTAATTGGTGTTCCAAATATCATTGAACATCCTGACCGTTCAATGATGACATTAGCAGATGCAAGCCGTATCTGCAATCGTGAAATAATTGATGAATGCCAACAATTAATTTGTTTCTTGTCACATACTTCTAATACACTACATAAAGCTATACAACATGCTGAAGACTCACATAAAGTAGTTACTGCTTTTTATTTAGACTAAGTTGTTAGTTTTTTTAATATATCTTTTGCAGCTGCTTCTCCCATTGAAAAGCAGCTCATTTGTGTTCTAAGTGCAGCTTGCGACTCAAAATCAGAACTTATTATCCTGCCTGCTGCATATAAATTATCATATTCTTCAGATATTAATGCTTCAACCGGAATATAATAAGTCTTTTTTACAAATTCAAGTTTATCTTTACTTTCTTTATTTGAATGAATATCGATAGGATAATCACAGGCAAATGCAATATTATTAAAGTTCTTTGGGTTAATAATATCATCTTTTGTAAAAGTATACTTACCTTTAACTCTGTATGATTCTCTAATCCCCAGCATGTCAGAGATATGAGATATATATGAATCTTCAAACCCCGTAAAATATTTTTTGCAAAAATTGTAAAGTCTGTAAATTCGCTCTCTGCCTTGTTTTAATGCTCTTGAATAAACAAACGGGTCTAATATATTTTCATCGTCGTCTATTAAAATCCTTGGGCAGTTAAATGAAAGTGAATTGGGCATATTGGGCACTGAAAACACTTGAAAATAAGCGCTATCTTCATATTCAAGGTCTTTGTTCTCTATGGCTTCATTAAATATAGGCCTTAATGCCCAATTTTTGTTTTTATCCCACGTATATGCAGTAGAAAGATAAATTTGTCCTGATGAATTATCAACAGTTGTAACGTTTCTGTCTGTATCAAAATCTGTTAACCATTTTGAAAACTTGTCAATGTTTATTCCGGAGAGAATAAACCTTAATGTAGGTGTTTGAAAATTTTCCGATTTTTCCTGAAAATTGCAATTTAAAAGTTGAAAAATTTTTCCGTTCGATGTTGAGTCTATAATATATTTCGATTCAACATATAACGATAATATTTTATGACTTAAAACCATATTGAAAAGCTTATCTGAAGGCGAATAAGTAACACTTAACGGCTCTGTTGAAAATAAAACATTGCATTTCACACTTGATAACATGTCGTCTAAAACTATTTTCAATAGTTCAGGATTGAACCATGCCTCATTACCATCAATATAAGTGTATCTGGCTTTATATTTGTCAGCAAAACTCTTTAAATCATTAAAAAATTCGGTATTTATATTTTGCGTATCAACTTTCATTGATGGAATAACAAGAGACTGTGTAATACTTCCGCCTAAAACATCTGATTTCTCCACAAGTAACGTATTAAGTCCATATTTTGCTGCAATGTAAGCACTGCTTACACCTGAAGTACCTCCGCCTGCCACTATTAAATCGTATTTCATAAATAGCCTCTTTATAAATATTATATTATAAAAGAGGCTATAAATATATAATCTATTTCTTTGAATACTTCAGATTATGATTAAAATCAGATATAAAGTTTAAAAGTGCATTAAATAATCACGATTATCTTCTGTTCTGTAATCAAAACTTATTTTGTTATTAATTAATATAGATGCAACTTTTGCATCATCTTTTGCAAGACAATGGATGTATCTTTCATGTGCAGTTTGACTTATTGCAAAAGAATTATCCAATTCTTCTTTAAGTACGTTTAGAACTTTTTTTGCTTCAGGTTCTTGACCTTTAATGTCATGTGGTTGTCTTTTTGAAAGTTTAAATGCGCCATTAAAATTTTGTGCATAATTAGTCGAAACTCTTGAAATATTCATATTTTACTCCTTTATAAACTTTATCGGTTTGTCTGTAATTAATTGAAAATCTACTTTATTTTTTAGTAATAAATTAACTATATTAACATCTTGCTCAAATGTTTTAGATACAATGTTTATTTTACCAGTATCAGGCACAATTGATGAGCCGTTATCATAGGCAAGCAGGCATAAACGCTCCATTAGAGATTTTGCTTTATTGCCTTTACCAATGTATTTATTTTCAGCATCTTCCGCTTTGATTGTAACAATGCCTTTAAAATTTTTATTATAATTTTGATTTATTGAAGAAATTTTCATTTATAACTTTCTAAATTATATTTTTAATAAAATCCGTAAAAATTTTTTTTGCTAATTTTTTTTGTTTAAATACTAAAAGATATATAATTATAATAAATATGTTTATATCGACTAAATATATAGCGATAATCATTGAGAATATAATTTCAAGAACTTATTACGAGAAAGTCTGTTTGAATTTTTTAATTCAGTATCTCTATTCAAAAGAATTTCATCAGGAGACAATTTAAGAAGTTTATCTTTATAAACTATCCCGCTTTTTGTTTCGTATAATTTATTATCATATTCTGAAATTGGATTAAGTATTAGACTTTGAGTTAATGATGCAACAGTACCCATATCTTTTTTATCGATGTAAGTTTTTCCAATATAAAAATTTAAATTATTTAATGCACTTCTAAACGGAGTAGATTTTGAATAAGACAAAAGAATAGAATCGCATTTCATTTTATTTTTTATTTCAGATAAAAAATTAATTGTCCATAAAGTCGGGTCCTTTTGAGGAGAAAATGCATCAAGAAATACTATGTCATATTTATCATGCAAAAGTTTAATATTCACTCTTGCATCACCAAAATAATACCTTATTGACATATTGTTATATTTATTGCTATTTAGTGTCATATTCATGTTATTAGAAATATTTTTATAATATATATTATGTAAATTTAAATTATTTTCATAGCGACCATTAAAACTATATAGGTAGTTTTTTATTCTTTGTATAAAATAAAACTATATAGGTAGTTTTTTATTCTTTGTATAAAATCTATTATTTGGGGGTTAAAAAATTCAATACCGAATAAATTAATGTGCTCTTCTAAAACATCATATATTTCATAAAAACTTACTCCGTTTTTTAATAACTCTTCAATAAGAAATATTTTTAAATCTAAATCATTAATTTTATCTTCAATAAATGGAGAAAGTATTGAAAAATTTCTTTCCATCTCAAAAGAATCAACATGTATTTTTTTTTCTTTATTTTTATAAATATATGCTTTTGTGTTATATTCTATTCCGCTACATATATCAAGTAATTTAATATTATCTTTTTTTACTATAGAAGATGGCATTACAAATTTATCATATGCCTCTGTTAATGCTCCGGTAATAGAATGAAATATGTCTTTTGATTCATACGAATACAATCCGGTAGATAAATCTTGTGTTTTTACAAAATTATATTTTTTCATAAATTTATTATACTTTATAAAAATTTGTTCATGTATGTTATCGTTATATATTGAATAGTAATAAATATTTAAAATGTTATAATTATATATCTAATAGAGTTTTAATTACGACTAAAAAAATTTTTATTAAAAATTTTTTAATTTTATTTTTAATTTTATAATTTACTATTTTACACTCATTAATTTATAAATGAGGGATAAATATATTTAATAAAATTAATAATATTATATTGTCGAGTAAATTTTCAAAATACATTTAAGACATGAGTGAAAATTTGCGAGTGGCATATTAAAGGTGAGTGGCATTTCGTTCTTATAAACAGGCGATATGCTGCACCACTAGACTATACTGGAGGCAGTTATGGATTGTAACCCTATTAAAATAATGCTGGTTGAAGACCATAAACTCATACGAGTGGGAATTAAAACAATATTTGATGAATCAGACGGCTATGAAGTTGTTGCAGAAGCTTCTACAGGCTCTGAAGCCATAGAAAAGGCACTTAAAACAAAACCTGATATTATTCTTTTAGATATCGGACTGCCTGATATGTCTGGACTGAAAGTAATTTCAAAATTGGTAGAATCTGAACTGCCATCTAAAATTATTATATTATCATCAAGAAATTCTGAAGATGAAGTATCTAAATGTTTTTCACTTGGTGCCTATGCTTATGTAATTAAAGATATTAATACTGAAATGTTATTATATATTGTTAAAAGCGTAAACCAAGGTGCTATGTGGTTTGACCCTAAAATAGTTCCTTCACTTCGTGAAAAATCTGACAAAATTTTACCTAAAAAACATACTACGAGAGAAATGTTTAGAAATACTCACGCTAATCTTACACAAAGAGAATATGAAGTTTTAAAATTGGTTGTTGACGGCAAATCAAATAATGATATTGCTCAGGAACTTTGTATTTCAGAGCATACCGCAAAAGCACATGTTTGTAATATTATTCAAAAACTTGTTGTTGATGACAGAACTCAGGCTGCAGTTAAAGCAATAAAAGAAGGTATTGTATAATATTGAATATTTATTTAAAGTAACAAAATTTTAACATTCTTGTTTAAACTAACAAAAAATATCATAATCAGACTTATAATAAATAAAAAAATTGGAGAATATATGCCTGAAATTAATATAAAACAAAGAAAGATTATGATAAATGAACTTCCTTCCGAAATTCCGGATTTTTTATCAACCTATGAACCGAAGGATTCTATTATAAAAAAATGGATTATTGATTGGATTTTATCCTCTATTTCTAAAAATAAAATAAAAGAAAATGATATATTACCTAATAAATCTGAAATTTCAAAACATTTAGGTGTAAGTATAGGTACTGTTCAAAATGCTATAAGATATGTTGAAGATAGCGGATTTGTAAAATCAAAACAAAGACTTGGTACTATGATTGCAAATTGTACTAATCCATCTTCAAATATCATGAAATCAACTTCAAAAAGAGATAAAGCAATTATTGCAATAAAGAAAATATTAATACTTGAAGATATTCAAGTAAATAAACCGATTCCTTCAACAAGAAAAATGTCTGAACTTATAGGTTTATCTCAAAATACCGTAAGATTGGCATATGAATACTTGTGCACTATGGGTTTAATTAAATCAATTAAATCAAGAGGTAATGATTCTAACTGGTTTCTTATGAAATTACCTGTATTATCTAAGGAGGAAATGCAATCATCTTTAAATCTTAATACTAATACACTTGTTGAAAAGATTACTTCTTCTTTAAAAGCTCATTTGTCAAAAAATTATAAAATTGGTGATAAAATTCCGACGAATGAGTCAATCGCAAAAACTTTGGAAGTTAGTGTCAAAACTGTTCACGATGCTATAAAACTTCTTTCTAAAGAAGGGATAATTATTACAAGAAGAGGAAGATACGGCAGTATACTTGCTCAAGACCCTCTTAAACCGCTTGACGAGGAATCTTTATCTTTGATGTTTTCTTCTGCTTCTGATACCGCCTTCTATAGCTATCAAAAAGTCGAAGATAATTTGATTAAACTTATAAATGATTCTTACAATCCTGAAGATAAATTACCTTCTATGTCTGAATTAGCAAAAATGTTTGATGTTAGTACAAATACAATACGAAAGGCTCTTAAAAACCTTGCATACGAAGGTTATATAACCTTCGAAAGAGGACGCTGGGGTGGTACTTTCGTTATTGAGAAACCTAACTCTGCTGATGAAAGGAAATATCAATGGTTATCAATTAATCCTAATTATATATAATTAAAATGTTTTATTATTAAAAAAACAATTAATTAAATAATTATTTACATATAAAAAAATCAAGCTCAATCTATATCTTATGAAATTAACCCTTGTAACCATATGAAAAGCATGTCAAATAATGATACAATATAAATATAATTCGTCAATACGACATTTATATAAATTTACTAAATTAAAAAAGGAGGCAACCTATGTCAAGTACCGCAACTGAATTAACAAACAACACTAACGCTATTTCTTCTAAATTTACAGATGAATTTGAAAAATATCTTAAAAAACAAGCATTAAAAGCAACTTTTAATGGATGTGATATTGAAACTTTTAGTTGGTATAAAAAAATGTTAGGTATTGGTTGCTAGAGTATTTTTATAAAAATAAAAGAGGAACAGAAATGTTCCTCTTTTTTTATATAAATTAACTAAAACAGGCGGTTAATGACATACATACATCTTTTTGGTAGTATTAATACAAACAGTTTCGAGGTTGATATGAAAAAGCTTTTTACAATTATTATTTTATCTTTAATATTTATATCTAATTATGCTATTTCAGCTCCTAATTATACATATTCAACACCAAGCACCTTTAAATTGGAGAAGGAAGGTGATATGGCTAAATCATCAAATGAGCAAATTCTGTTTATTGTTGATTTATCAAATAGTATGAATGAAAGAATGGGAAGCAGAACCAAACTTAATGTAGCTTTTGATACTTTAAGGGAAACTCTTCAAATGCTTCCTTCTAGTACTTATGTTGGTTTAAGAGTTTACGGTCACAGAACCGGATTTACTCCTAAACAAAGCTGCACCGCTTCACAACTCATTTCTCCGATTAGTCAGAATAATACGGAAAATATATATGCTAAATTAAGTTCTTTAAATGCAGTAGGTTGGACTCCTATTACTTACTCACTTAAACAGGCTTCATTTTTTGATTTCCCTAATCCGGATGCTAAGAAACGTATTATTTTAATTAGTGACGGCGGTGAAAACTGCGATGAAAGTCCTTGTGATTTTGTTATTGAATTGATGAAATACAGAGATGATATTAGAATTGATGTTATTGCTCTTGCCATCGGCGACGATGATGCTAATAATCAATTAAAATGTGTTTCACTTGTTACTTCGGGTAAATTTTATAATGCTAATACTGCCGCTGAATTGCAAAAAAGTTTGCAAGATTCGCTTAATCTTCAAAAAGAAGTACAAGGAGTAATTATTCAAAAATAAAAAGAAGCGGTTTTATCCGCTTCTTTTTTATGTTTATTTATATTATTGATACAATGGAGCAAGTTTTGATTCTTGTTGAGGTATTACCCCTTCTTCTATAGGAAGGTATACTCTGTAATCAATAACCGGGAAGCAATTGTCAACAGATTCGATTTTTCTTAATTCTCCGTCAATAATATTTCCTGATTCAATCATATCAGCAATTTTTTCAAATCTTGCAACGTGTTCCATAAATCTTTCTGTTGCATAGTCTTTAGCTTGCCATGTTGTAATCAAGAACGGCCAATCAGAACTTTGTAATAATAAGTTTTCTCTTGCTAATTGATTTAAAGCTCTGTGTAATAGCTTGTCTTCAGGGATTTTTTCATATTTTGATACTATATCAATAATACGTTTTTCACATCCGTGAATAATTGGCCACATCCATTCCGTTAAATGATTCATCCATACGTAGAAATGACCGCCTTGTCCCCATGAACTTTCCGGTATTTGTATAGTATCAACAGGCGGATGTTTTTCTAAATATTCACCGGCAGTACATCTTTCAATTTCAGGAATAAAATTATTAATTTTTCTTATTACCTGTTTTATAAATTCAATACCTTCAAACCACCAGTGTCCATACAATTCTGTATCAAAAGATACCATTAATAAACCTTCTTTTCCTGTTGCCTTTTTATGGTCATTTAACAAATGATATAAAAGTGTAGTATAGTGGTCTGAATTTGAATTAACTTGGTTCATAGCAAGAACAGGGTCGTAAAGCATTTTATCACCCAAATCAGTTTTTGGTGATGTTATTCTCCAATAATTCATACCTGATTTGTCATCTTTTTTATGAAATTCACGATACACACCATCACCCGGATAACCATCTGCAGCAGACCATACTTGGAAACCTGCTCTGTCATTTCTTCCCATTACTGCTACTTGTGCATCAGGAAGCCAATAAGCTGAATATGTGTCATACCCTGTTGCTTCTCTTTTCGGCAAAGGAATATATTCTATATTCCCGTATATTCCAACTACTCTTCTTTCTCCCACAGAATTTCCGCCTTCTATTACGTGTGATTCTGTAAAGAAATATTCTATGTCATTATTCTGAAGAGTTACTTCTATAGCAGGACGCCATTTCTTTTGTCCGTCTTTGCCGGTAAACTCATATCCTTGTCTGTATGCGCATTCAGGAAGCCAGCATCCTTTTGCTTTCTTTCCGAATAATCTTTTTGTTGTGTCTTGCCCTACTTTAAATTGTGCATTTAAATTTGAATCTGTCGCCAACAAAGGTGAAAATCCATGTGTTGCACCTGAGGTTGTTATTTCTATACACCCTAAATCTTGATATTTTTTAAATGCCGATATTAAATCTTTATTATATTTATTTACAAATGAATCTTTTATATGATTAAACCAATCATAATAATATTTTGCAAGATATTTCAAATGTTGAGAATGCTCTACATTCGGATTGGGATATCTCTCTAAATCTTCTGATACAGACTTAATTCTTGAATCTAAATATTCTATAAAACCGTTTTGTAAATGTTCATCATTTAATTGTTCAGCTAATATAGGAGTAATCCCAACTGTTAACTTCGCTTTTATTCCTTCTTCTTCATATAATTCTGATATCGCATTTAATAATGGTACGTATGTTTCTGACATGCATTCATACAAATTTTCTTCACCAAACGGCCACATTCCGGCCATTCTGTAATATGGAAGATGTGAATGTAACATAAATACAAATGATC
>CANQOM010000031.1 GCA_947625445.1 Candidatus Gastranaerophilales bacterium | reverse complement strand
ATCTTTATCAAATACTAAAACTGCATCATCAGAATCATTAATTTTATCTGTTTCGCCATCTCCATCTATATCATAATCTATGACTTGTGCAGAAGTACTTACCCCATCACCATCTATATCAAGAGATAATGGAGAACAATGAGTTCCGGTATAACATGCATTTCCGCATGAAGCAATCTTTCCACAATCAGTTAGACAAAAATATTCCCGTCCCTGACCGCAACCAACTTGTTTAAAATTGCGCAAATAACTACTTCCAAAATGCATATCTACTTTCCCTATATTTTCATCGCAATTTTTTTCACGATGCCAATATTGACTGGCTATCGCAATTCCTCCGGAGAGTGGATCCCCATTATATCTGGGTTTTCTATCGTATATGTGATAATTGTTATCTTTAAATAAACCATTATCGCCAGGCCCCATGGCAATTATAAATCTTGGTTCACCATTTTCTAATTTTTCTGTCAAATCAAGTCCATATGCTTCTGCATAAGCAATTTCTTCTGCTGATACATAATCACTTAGAGTTTTACCTTCTACTATATTATTATTTATATTTGAATTTACATCTGTTTCATTAACTGAATCTGTTTTTTCTGTTGCGTTACTACTTACTGCAGGTTTTGATTTCTCTAATTCATTTAACTCTGTCGTTGCATTATCATAATCACTTTGTGCTAATTTCAAATCACTGCTTTTATTCTCTAAATCTGTTTTTAATGTTGTTAATTCACTATTTAAATTGGTTAAATTACTATATAACCCTGATAACTCATCATATAAACCTTGTAAGTCTTTCGCTATGGTCTTATATTTCTTTCTTCCTATTTCATCCGTTGCATTCTCATACCTTTTTAACTGACGTTTCTTTGTATCAATTTCTTTTTGTTTTTCTTCTATTTCTTTATTCTTTTTTTCTATTTCATCTTCTTTTTCTTCTATTTTCTCTTGAATTTCATCATATTCTTTCTGTGTTTTATCAAGTACACTTTTTTTATCTTCTACTTCTCTTGTTTTATCTGAAATTTGAGCATCATAATCGACAGAAGTTGTTTCTTCCGTGCTTGAAAAAAATGAGTCTTCTTCAAAAGGAGTCGGTTCTATAGCGTTTTCAGGTGTATTTTTTGTTTCAATACTTTCTGCTGCTTTTATCATCTCTTGATAAAAACCGCTTGTTTTAACATTGTTTGCTATATTCATAAATAATCACTCCTAAAACTATTAATATATCTTTTATCGGCATGTTTTTCATAATTCTTTAATTGAATTATATATATGTAAATTTTTATGAATTAATTAAATAGAATAATAACAAAAAAAATATTTTGAACACTTGAAAGATATGTGTTTCTGCAAAAAAGGAGTTTATAATGAGGGTTAATAGTATTTCACCTGTATATGCCCAAAATGTAGAGTTGGCATCTTTTAAATCTGACAAAAAATTAACAAATGAAGGAATTAATGGTGAATTTTTAGATATGCAGGGTAATGCATCTAAATATTTCTCGCTTGTTGAAAATGTTTCAAACAAAAAGGTAGGTTCTAAGTTTATTATTGAGCCCAAAAATCCGGAATATAAGGGATTGAGATTGTTAATAACTCCTGAAACAGAAATATTAGGGCGTGATTTTTCAATAGGAATAAAAAATACTAAAACACCTTCTTTTAAAGGTAAATTATATGGAAGTATAAGGTTGGATGATGATGGACCTGATAAAAGAATGAAATCAGAATATATGAAATTTTGGACAGAAGGGAAACATAACGAAATTTTAAATTATTATCTTGATTCTATTACTGATAGAGCAAAAAATGATTATAATTTCTTTATCCCGTCAGATGGAGATGGAACAAGATACAAAGATATTACTTCACTTCAAGGCGGTGTAACAAAACCTGCTTCAATAATCCCTGCTACACTAAACGGTCAACCTATGTCACTTGTTCAGAATGTAATTTCAAATTACGCAAAAACCGGAAAACTTGATAACGGATATGACTTTATAAATGTAAAACCGGCACAAGGTAGCGCTTATGCATTTTTAGAAGGATTAAAATCAGGTAAAATTTCTGTTGATAAGCCGATTGTTTTTTCTTGGGGCGATAATTTCACAGATGTAAATATTTCAAGATTAATGAAAGAGCATGAAAAAAATAATTCCGGGTTTACAATTACAACAATTCCTGTAGATAAAGATAAAACAAAAAGCCTAAGCATTGTAAAAATTGATTCTTTTGAAAATAAAAAAATAGATGAATTTACTGAAAAACCTCAAGATGATAATTATATATCAAGTTGTGTTATTCCGGAACTTGGTGAAGGCAAATGTTTATCTGCAGTTGGTCCTTATATTATATCAACTCCGGTATTAAAATGGATAAAAGAAAATTATACGAAAAATCCTGAAAGTTTTTTGAATCCTGATAAAGGATATGATTTTTCTTCTATGGTTATTGCTCCGGCACTTAGAGCTTTAAATGAAGGAGAAATTACTGATAATAATGGTAATCATCTTGATATGAAACTCGCAATGATTAATGAAAATGAAACTTGGTCAGATCTTGGTTCTCAAAAAGATTTTTCTCAGGCTATGAAATATATTAATGCGGGTTATTATAAAAATTTACCATTCGAGATTAGAAACAGTATCAGAAATAACGTAGACGAAAGAGGTAATATAACTTTTAGTAATCAAGCAAGAAAACTGTTTGATAAAATGATTGATGATTTAAATATTAATGCTAAAAATACAGTTGTTTATTTGCAACAATAATTGTTTAAATTATAATAAATTCTATGGATATAACAAAAACTAAAAGAATAATATTTAAGTTTGGTACAAATGTTTTAAGAAACGAAGACAGAGAAATTTCTCTGTCTCGTATTTATTCTTTTATAGAATCAATATCAAAACTGCATAAAAAAGGAAAAGAAGTAATAATAGTTACATCAGGTGCTGTCGGGCTTGGGTCTAAAAAATTAAATGTGGATTCTTCTCAATCTTTGTCAGTAAAACAAGCTTGTGCTGCAGTTGGACAATGTCAATTAATGTCGGTTTATGAGGATGGATTTAACAAATATTCAATAAATACCGCTCAAATACTTTTGACAGAAGATGATTTTTCTAACAGGGTTAGATATTTGAGTATTAGTAATGTTTTGAATACATTATTAGATTTAAAAGTTATACCTATAATAAATCAAAATGATACAGTATCAACTTCCGAACTTGAAGATTCAGGTCCAATATTTGATGTTAGTTTTTCTGATAACGATAAACTTTCAGCATTAGTTGCAACAAAGCTTGATGCTGATTTACTTGTTATTTTATCTGATGTTGACGGGTTGTATGATGATAATCCGAAAGATAATCCTAATGCAAAACATATTTCAGAAGTATATGAAATAACTGAAGACATAGAAAATTTAGGACTTAATGCCTCATCAGGCGGAAGAGGTGGTATGCGTTCTAAACTTCAAGCGGTAAAAGTTGTTACGCATTCAGGTGGCTATGCTATTATAGCAAACGGTAAAAATACGGGTATTATTGATAAATTATTTAACGGTGAAAAAATTGGTACAGTCTTTTATCCTGTCACCCAATTATCTCAAAAAAGACGTTGGATTGCGTATGCGACTAATATTACAGGTCAAATTGTTGTAAATGACGGAGCTAAAAAAGCTATAAAAGAAAAAGATAAAAGTTTGCTTGCAATAGGTGTATTAAAAGTTAACGGTTCATTTGACAGAGGCGATGTTGTTTCTGTTCTTGATGAAAATAATTTTGAATTTGCAAGAGGAATTGCAAATTATTCTTCATCAGATTGTGATAAAGTCAAGGGTGAACATTCTGATAATATTTATAAAATATTA
Source organism: Candidatus Gastranaerophilales bacterium (assembly GCA_947625445.1). Lineage (GTDB taxonomy): Bacteria > Cyanobacteriota > Vampirovibrionia > Gastranaerophilales > Gastranaerophilaceae > Avigastranaerophilus. The sequence goes on along the minus strand of CANQOM010000031.1, from coordinate 9,050 downwards.
GGACATAAAAATTACGATGCTATTATTACAAAAGACAATATTGCTATATTGTAGGAGTGAAGGTTATGGATTCTGTTAAAAATATTGCAAAAAAGGCTAAAAATGCTTCAATTCTGGCTTTAAAATTGTCTTCTGAAATAAAAAACAATGCTTTATCAATGGTTGCTAAAGCTTTAGAGATGAATATTGATAATATTTTCATAGCAAATCAAAAAGACCTTGATAATGCAAAATTAATGCTTCAAAATGGTGAAATCACACAAAGTGCATATAACAGATTAAAATTAGATGATAATAAAATCAGAGATATGATTCAAGGAGTTAAAGATATAGCTTTATTACCTGAACCTGTTAATAATATCATTTGGTCAAAAGATATTGCAGAAGGAATTACTCTGAAAAAAGTATCATGTCCTATAGGTGTTATAGGTGTTATATTTGAAGCAAGACCGGATGTTATATCTCAAATTGTTTCACTCGCTATCAAATCATCAAATGCAGTAATCTTAAAAGGTGGAGCTGAAGCTTCTGAAACTAATATTCAAATTTTTAATATTATAAATGATACTCTTAATTCAATAAATGAATTTCCTAAAAATATGATTAATCTTTTATTTTCAAGAGAAGATGTTAAAGATATGCTTGATGCTGATGAATATATAGATTTAATTATTCCGAGAGGCTCTAATTCTTTAGTTAAATATATAAAATCAAATACAAAAATTCCTGTTTTAGGACATTCTGACGGTGTATGTCATATATTTATTGATGAAGATGCCGATATTGAAAAAACAATAAAAGTATGTATTGATGCTAAATGTCAGTATCCAAGTGCTTGTAACAGTGTTGAAACTATACTTATACATAAGAATATTAAAGATAAAATATTTGATAAACTTTTAACTGCTTTTAAAAATAATTCGGTCAAAGTTAATTTTGAAGTTGATAATTGGCATAAAGAATATTCTGATAAAATAGTTTCAGTTAAAATTGTTAACAATATTGATGAGGCAATTAGTCATATAAATAAATATGGTTCAGGACATACTGATTGCATTATGACAGAAAATGATGAAAATGCAGAAAAATTTATGTTGTATGTTGATTCTGCAGGTGTTTATAAAAATATTTCAACACGTTTTGCTGACGGTTTTAGGTATGGCTTTGGTGCAGAAGTTGGAATTTCTACAAATAAAACCCATGCAAGAGGGCCTGTCGGACTTGAAGGACTTACGATATATAAATATAAACTATTTGGTAACGGTGATATTGTCGAAGATTTTTCTTCAGGCAAAAGAAAATTTTATAAGTAATCTATGAAAGGATATATATGATTGATTCTATCTCTTCTAATACTTCATTTGGAAATAGCAATGCTTTATACAGAAGGCAGGGATTTCTTAGAAAACCTGTTATATTAAATTTAGTTAAACAAGATTCTTTTGAAAATATATGTAAAAAATATGGTTGTTCTGATAATGAAGTAAAAAATGTACAGTTTATTAAATCTCAAATTTTAAATAAAAAGACAGTAAATACTCACGCAAATGTTCCTGTTTATGATTATCAAAGAGGAATAGTTGCTTTATTTTTAAATAATAAGACAAATACCATGTTAAGTGATAAAGATTACAGAAAATTATATAATATCTTGGCTGAGGCTATGTATTTACCGCTTTAATAACTTAATAATATTTATAAAAAAAGAGGCATTTGCCTCTTTTTTTATTCATTTATAATAATTAATCCCTGATTTATATAATCATCAACTATTTCAGGGTTAACCTTTTTAGCTTTAGGTACTGCCATAACTTCACCATTAATAATGTATTTCCCTTCAATAATGGATTTTTGAATAGGAGAAGAAGCGACTAATCCTGTTTGTGTATTTGTACAACTAAGCACATTTTGTCTTTCAAAATCTTCAAGCGGGAAATCACCGTTTGCAATTTGCATAGTTGTATGATATAAAGCATTTAAAGTACCGCAATCAGCCCAAGGTTCATCTGTTGGTATCGCATATACTTTTTGACCTTCCAGCATGGCTTTTGAATACTCTATAACACCATCAGGTATTGAGCCAGGGATTAGGTTTGGAATAGTTTTTTCTATTACATTTCTTATTTCTTGTATATCATCTTTTGTTGTTAATGCCATTAAAATCGGAATAAAAGATTTAGACCAATCACGGGCATCTTTTGAATATGGGAAATATGGTTCTAAATTTCTTAATGCTTCAATTGCCTCATTGCTTACTTGAAATTGGAATGTATTTGTTAAACATTTACCGTCTTTTTCATAACCTTCCGGTATTACTTTTGGTTTTTCTGCAAATTCAAGAATTTCATTATCTTCACCAAGTTTCATAATTCCGAAATTACCTTTTGCATCTTCGGATTTTACTTCTTTTGCTATCATAGCAACTGCAGCTTTGCCTGAATTTGTTAATTTCATGGCTTCTTTATATGCGTTTGTTAACCTTGACATTGAATCATTGGGTAATATTGTAATATTTTTTCTTCCGCTTCTTTCTGTCAAATCTGCTAAATCGAGTGTAAATCCTCCGTTATCCTTGTTTACTCCGGATTTATTTAAGTAAAACTTAATGTTATCACCTATTTCAAGTTTTCCTTTTGAGCAATCTAGCAATCCGGCATTATGTAATGAAATAAACGTGGTTTCCATCGGAGTGAAACCTGTAGCGGTTTTGAATATACCTTTTGTTGATTGTGCACCCTTTTCTTTTGAATGAAATATTCCGTCTGATGATGCATTTGTATATTCTGCTCTTGAACCAAAACCTCCTGCCAGCATTACTAATTGTGTATTTTTTGCATTCGGACTTGCTACAAATTTATCAAGAACTATTTCTCCGTTATTGACTTTGTCGGTAAACGATTTAATACTATCTATAATTTCCGGTACAAATCTGCCATCTTCCATTCCGATAATTATTTCAGTTCCGACTCCTTCAGATTCTTGTGGAATTTTTTGTTCAACTTTCTGAATCTTAGGAGTAAAAGGAATAAAATTATTATTTTCTTGAATCGCTTCCATTGTTAGTCTGTCATGTTTACCTGATTTTTTTATAACTGTTCCTGCATTTGTAAGTAAAACATTTTTACCGTCTTCAAGAACTATCATCAACTTTCCGTTAGTATTTAGTATAAATGGTCTTTCATCTATATTCGCATCTTGTTTAACTCTTAAAACTTGAGGTAATTTTTCAGTTAAAGTATATGGCTCTGTTTTTAACCTCTCGGGTGTAACTTTTACTTCATATAACATCCCTTCCGGAGTATTCTTTAATTGTGTTCTTGCCTCTGTTACAGAATCTTTTGTTGATGATATTTCTATATTCGTTTTTATTGCATCATAAGTATGTGGAAGAGATTCACTAAATTCATCTATTAATTCATGAACAGGAACCCTATGCCCTACTACTTCTCCCTCTTTTCCCTTTGATAAATCACGGCAAGTAATCATAGGTTGATTTAATTCTTCGAATGTTTCACTTAAACTTTTTCCAAAACTAACTGTTTTCGATGTCTGTATGTTATAAAACGCCTGAAGAGCATTTAATAATTTTTCACTTGTATAATTATATTCGTGGTTTGTATACTTTGTTCCGTTATTAATATTACTTACTGGAATAGTTACTTTTCTTTGTTTGTCAGCAATACTACTTCCAATCCCAATCCGTTGAATCATGCTAATTAACCTTTCTCTTACAAGCGTTATATGTATTCTAAAACCACTAAAAATATTTTTTGCCAGAAACAGAAATAAAGGATTATTAAAATTTAATAAATTCTAATAATCCTTATAAGTATAACATAAATAATGTATTATTATTTTGCTGCTGATAACATTGTTACAATTAGTTCATTTATTCTATGCGGTGTAAATAATTCAAATCCGTTTGGTTTATAATTATAATCTTTTCCGCTGCGAGTAATAGTTCCTTTTGGTTTCCCGTTCTTTAATAATATACCTGAATCATCTTTAAATGATATTGAATATATATTTTTCTTATCATAGACATTTATTTTGTCATAAATTTGTTCTGCTATCAGTTTTCCTTTTAAATCATATATAGTTAATGCATTATTTTTTTCAACTAACAAAACAGGTGACAAGAAACTATTAGCCGGATTTTTTAAACTGATACTGTCAAAATCAACAGGTAATATAAGGTTTCCATTTTCATCTTTTATACCGAATTTGTTATTTTGATATACCAATGTATAAACCTTATTGTGAACAGTAAACTTACTTTCTCCTGATTTTTGTTTGTCATAAGATGATTCTTTTTCTTTTACATTTTTCTCAACAGAAGCAACTTTGACCATTTCAGGAATTTCAACTTCTTCAACCGTGTAATTTTCATTAGTTTTTGCACTGGGTTGTTCTTCTGCTTTTAATTCAGATCCTTCCATTGATGCTATTTTTTGCGCTTCTTCTTCAGTATCTAACTTTGTATATACACTTTGACTATCTATATAAGATTTAACAAATTCAGGTCGTATTGCATCTGCCAATATATACATAGAACTATTTGGAATGGAAGTTAATTCACTTTCGGGAACAAGAGCACCGTTTTCGGATAATATTTGGTATTTTCCTTCAATTTTTGCTAAAAAGTACAATGCGTCATTTTCACCGTGAAGTACATCTATTTTTTGACATACTGCAGGAATAAGCGGTTTCCCTTCTTTTGTTATTACTCCGTATTTGCCTTTTTTCTTTATTTTTATGTATTTATCCAATAGGTATATATTATCAAAATTTGTTAAAAATTTTATGTTTAAATCTTTATTGTAATATCCTATATCAGTACCATATCTAAATTTATACTCTGTTTTTTCCTCATTTAAAGGAGTAATATTACTTGCATGTATTACATCATTATCTACACTTCCGTCTTGTGTTGCTCCATTTTGTACTTTTTCGGATTCTATTATGTAGTCACCCTCTTTTGCTTGATATGCATTTGCTTGAAGATTTACTAACAATAACAGTGTTGTCAATAATAAAATTTTCTTTTTCATATATTCTCCTTAATTACTTAATAAGAATAATAACATTTTAACCTGTTTTTATGCAAGGTTTTGTAATGTATGTAATAATTTTTTTAATGTCTTCCGTTATATCCGTATCGTATTTTATATTTTCAGCAATAATTTTAGATACTTTAGATTTCTTAAATTCTCCCAAATTTCTTGTTTTATAAAAATTTTCTATGTTATCACACATTTTGGGGAAGGAATGTAATTCTTTTATTGTGATAGGCGTGACGGGTTCATATGTGTTATTAAGTGTTCGCTTTATTAAATTCTCAGATAAAATATCCTCAAATTCTCCTTTTTCAATTATATATGCTTTATCTTTTTTTAATAATATATTCTGTAGCATGTTATATACTTCTTTTGCATCGGAATCAAATAATATATTTACCGGTATTTTTAATCTGTTTTTTAATTCCATATAAAGTGCAGGACTTTTACTTTTTCCTCCTGCTCCAAGTATATATATTCCTTCTTTGTTAAAATTATGTTGAAGCTTTGCCGCAAAAACAGGTAATAATATTTCTTCTGTTATTCCTTCAACAATAACTAATTTTGATATCGGAAATTTTAAAGAATATTTTTCTCTTATACTTATCAAATCTTGAATTGTTACTTCACGATTATTAAATAGTTCATTTATTTTTATCAAAAATTTTATATTATCACACGCAGATTCATAGTCTATATATTCCAATATCGGAGCAATGTTTAAATCCGTATTTATATACTCCTTAGTTTTTTCACTGATATTTTTATATGTATAATTGCATATAAGTTTTATGGCTTTATTTATTGTTTTATTATTTTTGCAGTTTGTTATTTGACAAACGGATTTATTCCATATCTCTTTTACTATCTTTGAAAGCTTTTCCGGTTCTATATTTTCAATTGTATTTTGAGAATATTTAGGAGTAATAAGATTTTTTAATATTATCGAATGAAACACTCTTGTATAAGATAACTCAGGCAATTTAAATCTTGTAAGCCTGTCAATGTTTATAATTAGTTCCTCTAAAGTTAGATATTTAAATTTTATTGATTCCTTTAAAAGAATACTCAAAAACACTCCCCCGATTATTAAAAAAGAGGCGGCATTGCCGCCTCATATAAAATTTATGCATTTATAATTTGTCTTGAACCACGATTTTTTACAGATTCAACTAATGATTTAACAACTGCAACCATAGCAATTGTTGAATTTAGTTTGTTAACACAAGAACCAACTCCAATTGCGCTTGCACCTGATGCAAATGCTAAAGGAGCAGTTGTTGTTGTTATTCCTGAAGCAGTCATTATTGGTATTGATGTATTTCTTGCTAATTCTATTGTATTAGATATGGAAACTTCTGCAGTTTGAAGTAATCCTCTTGCTCCTGCTTCTTTTGTATTTATTGTCGCAGCACCTTCTGTTTGAATTAAATCAATACCCATTTCTTCTAATTTCATTGCTAAAGAAATTTGTTCTGATATTTCAATGTGACCGGGAACTGTAACACATATGAATGTTTTTTCGCCATCTAAAAGTCTTAAAGTTTCTCTTACAATATCAAGAACTTTTTCTGATGTTATTCTTTCGCCTTTTCTGTACATAGCATCAAAATTACCAACTTCGATTGCGTCAGCACCCATTCTTACTGCCATAGCTAATTCTGATGGAATTATTGAAGAAACAAATACCGGTAAAGTTGTATTTTCTTTAGCCATTCTTATGATTTCTTCGTTGAAACATACGTCAACTGCACTAGCGCCACCCATTTGTGCTGCACTTACAACATTTTTTACTGATTCAATATTAAAATTATCTATTCCTGCAATAACCTTTATTGCTCTTTTCTCTTCTAAATCTCTTTTAAATAAATCAATTCTATTCATGGTTCCTCCATTTATTACAAATATTACGGATGTAATTATAACACACATAAAAAAAATTAAACAGGCTTTATAGTTAAAGCCTGTTTATATTGTTTAAAATTATTCTTATAATTAGTTATGACCTGTCCATCTGTGTTCAATTTCAGAACGTTTTTGAGTTGCATTCAATGACGCATTCCATAAATTTACTGCAAGAACAATGCCTAAAGTTGCAAAAGCTAAAAATTTATTTGGAACTTTCTTTAATTTTTTAACGGAATCTGCTGCAAATTCTTTTCCGCACGCTTCTGCTGCTTCTTTCGCAGCTGCTACTGCCTTATTATGCATATTTGTTTTAAATGCGTTTATAAGGCTTCCTGTTGTATATACTAATGAACCGGCTACTGCACCTGTTGCTAATCCTTTTACTGTGCCTTTAGTATATTCCTTTGTATTAGCGCAGAACTTCTTTATATTTGCAATGAAGCCTTTAAGTTTTTTTACAGGCCCTTTTTTCTTCGGTTGATTTTCTTTTGAAATTTCAACTGTATCTTTATTTGTATTAACTTTTGATGCCGGGAGTGAATCACTAACAGGCATGCTTGTTTCATTGGCAGATGTTGTTTGTGCCGGTTTAGCTGCCATTGTTTGCGCTTTTGGGGTATTTGTTGTTATTTTCATATCACTAAATACATCTGTCATTTTTCTCACCTACTCTAACTTTCTATAATTATAAAACATGTGAAAAATTTTTTTTGACTATTTATCATTATATGTTAATTTTTGTTAAACTATATAATTAAATTATTCATTTCTTTTACCGCAGAGTCTAAACCTATAAATAAAGCTCTTGAAATAATGCTATGACCTATATTTAGTTCATATAAGTTTGGTATTTCATGCATTCTGTGAACATTTTTATAATTCAAACCATGGCCTGCATTAACTGTGATACCAAGTTGCTGAGCTTTAACTGCTGAATTATAAAGTTTTTTAAATTCTTTTTCTTCTGTTTCTGTATTGTATGCCCTTGAATATGAACCTGTATGAAGTTCAATAAATTTAGCACCGGTGTAGTATGATGCCTCTATTTGTTTATCTTCAGGATCAATAAATAAACTTACTTTTATTCCTCTATCAATTAAAGGTGCTATAAAATTTTTTATTTTATCTTTTTGAGAAAACACATCAAGCCCGCCTTCTGTCGTTATCTCCTGTCTTCTTTCTGGAACTATGCAACAAGATTCTGGAACAATATCGAGCGCAATTTTTTGCATTTCATCAGTAACTGCCATTTCAAGGTTTAATTTACAGTTAAGTTTATTTTTAATTTCATATACATCGTAATCTTTTATGTGTCTTCTGTCTTCTCTTAAATGAGTTGTAATTCCGTTTGCTCCTGCATTTATACATATTTTTGCCGCTTCAAATACGCATGGGTCTCCTTCTCCTCTTGCATTCCTTAATGTTGCGACATGGTCAATATTTACACCTAATAACATAATCAATCTCCAAAATACGTATTAATTATATATACAAATAAAGGTATTTACAATATAAATTTTAATGATAGTATAATAATAGTGATAATCCTCAGTAGCTCAATGGCAGAGCATTCGGCTGTTAACCGAAGGGTTGTAAGTTCGAGTCTTACCTGAGGAGTTCTTTATTATTGATGAGCGGGAATCAATTTTAATGACAGTTAATTGCGATATGATTAAAATTCTTGCACATAGAGGTTTTTTCAAAAGTGAAAAAGAAAAAAATACTAAAACTGCTTTTGAAAGAGCTTTTGATAGCAATTTCGGCATTGAAACTGATTTAAGAGATATAAAAGGTAAAATAGTTATTTCACATGATATGCCTAAAGGAGATGAAATGACTTTTGAAGAATTATTAATTCTTTTAGATGGCAGAAATCTTCCTTTGGCGTTAAATATCAAAGCCGATGGAATGGCAAAAGAAATTAAACGACTTTTGGATAAATATAAACATAATAATTATTTTACATTTGATATGAGTATTCCGGAAATGATTGTTCAATTAAAAATGGGATTAAATGTTTTTACAGGATTAAGTGATATTAATAAGCATCCTGTATTAAAAGAACAGTCAAAGGGTATATGGTTA
>CANQOM010000030.1 GCA_947625445.1 Candidatus Gastranaerophilales bacterium | reverse complement strand
ACATAAAAATAACCTCATTGTTTGTTTTTTAATAAATATTAAAATTTTTAGAATTAACTTGCCGAAATAATCAGCTAACGCATACAGGCTCATTGATTTCGCCTTCGACTCAATAATTCGCTTTGTAAAACTAAGTGATTCAAATAATCAAACTAAGTGTCTCTTTGCAATAAGCAAAATATTGACATATTAAGAATATATATAATAAGATTATATAAAGTTAAAATATTTTGAGTTATTTATGGATTTTAAAAGAATAGTATACAAAATAAAAAAGAAATTAATAAATAAGAAATATAATTTAAATCAGGGAGACTTATCTGAGTTTATTAAACTTAGAGATGGAATAGAAGTTTATAAAGATAAAATTGAAAATTTATTTTTAGGCTCATCAAATGGTGATTATGGGGTTAATACTAATATGTTTGATGCTAACAAGGCATTTAATCTTTGTATAGCTTCTCAGGACTTATATTATTCTTTTCAGCTTTATAAAAAATATGCTGAAGAGCTAAAAAATTTGAAAAATATTTTTGTTACATATAGTGTATTTTCTGCCGGTTTTGAGCTTCAAAGAACATCAAATAACAGTCATATATATTATTATAAAAATGTTTTTGAAATACCATACAAGTATGAAACTGCGTGGGGGGGGGTAAAAACTTAACTAAAGAGCTTGAAATTCTTACTTATCTCGCAAAAAAACATTATACTATTCCTTATAGATTTGCAGGATATACAGATAGAGTATGTCCCGGAGATGATAAAAATTTAAGAAGTGTAGCTCTTACTCACTTAAAACATGCTTTTAGAGGAAATCATCAGGAAGAATTTTTAAAAGAAATAAATAATATTGCAAAAGAAAATAATCATAATTTATATGTTATTGTATTGCCAAGGGCTCCCAAATATAGAGAAATATTAAAAGAAGTAGCTATTGAAAAAGGTTTTAATTATAGTGAAATATTTTCTCCTTTAGATAGAATTGCTAAAGAATGTAATTTAAAAGTTATAAATCATTTTGAAGATAATAATTTTACAAATGAGGATTTTTCTGATGCAAATCATTTAGTACCTGCAGGTGCACTAAAATATACCTGCATGTTGATGAGTGAAATTTAATGGATTTTACTCTTTTTTTAAAAATTAAAATAAAGATTGTTGTATATCAATATTTTTCAAGTTAAAACACTTATAAGCATAAGGGGTTAGTTTTCTTCCTCTTGGAGTTCTTTGGATAAAACCTTTTTGAACAAGATACGGTTCATAAACATCTTCTACAGTTTTAGAATCTTCACCTAAAATTGTAGCAAGAGTTTCAATTCCGACCGGTCCTCCGTTATATTTGTCTGCAATAATATTCAATATAGTTCTGTCTGTATAGTCAAGCCCGAATTTATCTATTTGCAAAATATCCAGAGCTTCATTAGCAATTTTTTCATTAATAATTCCGTTTGATTTCACTATTGCATAATCTCTAACTCTTTTAACAAGTCTGTTTGCAATTCTTGGGGTACCTCTTGAACGTTTCGCAATAGCCATAGCCCCTTTTTCATCTATTTTTAAATCTAAAATTGAGGCAGTTCTCTCAATAACCAGTTTTAATTCTTCTTCCGTGTAAAATTCAAGTCTGTGAATAATTCCAAACCGGTCTCTTAAAGGACCGGAAATTGCACCTGCTTTAGTAGTTGCGCCTATGAGTGTAAATTTGGGAACGGGAATTCTAACGGATTTTAGAGTTTGAGATTTCCCAGTTGTCATATCAAGGTAAAAGTCTTCCATCGCAGGATATAATATTTCTTCAGAAACTTTATTGAGTCTGTGAATTTCGTCAATAAAAAGAAAATCACCTTGTTTTATGGACATTAAAATACCTATTATATCACGTGGACGTTCAAGAGCAGGTGCCGAAGTGATTTTTATATTAGAGCCCATTTCATTAGCAATAACAGAAGCAAGTGTTGTTTTACCAAGCCCCGGAGGACCATAAAATAATATGTGATCTAATGGCAGTTCTTGTTTTTTTGCTGCTTCTATAGAAATTTTTAATGTTGATTTTAATGAACTCTGACCGACATAATCATCAAAATACTTTGGTCTTATATTGGTTTCAAATGACATGTCATAATTTGTTTCTTCAGCAATAACATTATCATTTTTCTTTATTTCTATTTCATTATTTTCATCATCTGAAATAATTGCCAATGTTTTTCCCCTTTTTTATATAATATCATTATAAAAGACATTGTGCTATATTTAGGTTTACTAATTTATATTCTTTAATTTATAATATTATCATAAGAGCATGAAAGGTATAAAAATTGGATATAAGAGAATTAATAACAAAGTCTTCTAAAGAACAGAGAGAAGCATTATTAAATAAAGAAGTAAGCGCAGTTGAACTTACGGAAGAAATATATAATCACGTAGAAAGAGTAGATGGTGAAATCGGAGCATATAACTCTTTGACAAAAGATTTTGCTATAGATACCGCAAAAAAAGTTGATGAAAAAATAAAAAACGGGGAAACTCTTCCTCCGTTAGCCGGCATTCCTTTAGCTCTAAAAGATAATATAAATTTAAAATCATACCCGACAACGGCTTCTAGTAAAATATTAGAGAATTTTATTTCTCCATATGATGCAACTGTTACAAAAAAATTAAAAAACAATTTTATACCTATAATAGGAAAAGCAAATCTTGATGAATTTGCAATGGGTTCAAGTAATGAAAATTCAGCATTTAAAATAGTAAGAAATCCATGGAATAAAAATAAAGTACCCGGAGGCAGTTCGGGAGGAAGTGCTGCTGCAGTTGCTGCTTCAGAGGCAACAGTTGCATTAGGTTCAGATACTGGCGGAAGTATAAGATTGCCTGCAAGTTATTGCGGTCTTGTGGGTTTGAAACCTACATACGGAAGAGTTTCACGATATGGACTTATAGCTTTTGCTTCATCTCTTGATCAGATCGGGCCTATAACAAAAACAGTTGAAGATGCTGCTTTATTGTTAAATGTAATAGCCGGTCCCGATGAAAAAGATTCAACATCATTAAGTCAAACTCCTCCTGATTTTACAAAAGATTTAAAAAATGATTTAAAAGGGGTAAAAATAGGCTATATAAAAGAACTATGCAGTGAAGGACTTTCTGAATGCGTAGATGCTGCAATTAGAAAATCTATAGAAACATATAAGTCTTTGGGGGCTGAAATAGTTGAAATTTCATTACCTCTTATAAAATATTCAATAGCAGTATATTATGTAATAGCAACTGCGGAAGCAAGTTCAAATTTGGCTCGTTTTGACGGAGTTAAATATGGATACAGAACAAAGAATCCTGAAAATCTATATGATATGTATGTAAAAACGAGAGCAGAAGGATTTGGAGAAGAAGTTAAAAGAAGAATAATGCTTGGTACTTACGCTTTAAGTTCTGGGTATTATGATGCATATTATAAAAAAGCACAACAGTTAAGAAGACTAATTAAACAGGATTTTGATAATGCATTTAAAAAGGCAGATATATTGTTATCCCCAACATGCCCGCATACTGCATTTGATATCGGTTCAAAAGTTCAAGACCCGTTAAGTATGTATTTAACAGATATAGCAACTATTACTGCAAATTTGGCAGGCATACCGGCTATGAATATTCCTGTTGGTTTAGATTCAGAAGGGATGCCTATAGGATTGCAACTTCAAGCTGATTGTTTAAATGAATGTAAGTTGTTAAATGTTGCTTTTAAACTTGAAGAAGCGGTACAATTTAATTACAGTAATCCTCTAAAGACTTTGGTGTAATGCGAAATAAATTCATATTTAATATATTAATATTATTATCTTTTATGCTCTTTTGTAATTCTTTATGCATAGCAAAAAGTGAAGATTTAACGGAAGAAGATATTCAAAAAGCACAAGCTGCATATAAGCAAGGTGTTGAATTTGTTCATTCAAAGGCTTATGATAGTGCTTTAGATTCCTTTCAAAGAGCTCTTTCGTATAATCCTAAAATGACGGATGCTTATTATAACATTGCTTCAATTTATATATATCAGAAAAGATATAACGATGCATATAGTGCTTATGTTAAATTATTGGCAATAAATCCAAAAGATTATGATGCAATACTTCAGGCTGCTAAACTTTCATATAATAGAAAAGATTATGCACTAGTTATGAAATATTTAAAATATATACCTGAAGATTATGAAAAATATTACCTTGCCCGCCAATTATATTATGATGCCAAAGAACAATTTGATGAGCAAAAAAACAGAATAGAACGTGCAAAAATTTCAACCGCAACAAAAAATAAACAAATTTTAATTGATAATTTTGCCTCTCCGGCAGGAGTTGTTGTTGATTCGGATGGAAGTATGTATGTTGCATGTTATGGAGATAATGCCATAGTAAAAGTTGATAATAACAATAAAAAAGTGAATTTTGTTAAGGATTATCTGCTGGAAGGTCCTGTTGGGCTTGCTATTGATAATTATGATAATATTTACGTAGCAAATTTTGATGGTGATAATATTCTAAAAATTACAAAAGGCGGAAATGTAAGCGTCTTTATGAGCAATGTTTCAAAACCATACATTTTGTATATAAAAGATGATATTCTCTATGTTTCTGAACAAGGAAATAATGCAGTGATTAAGTATAATTTATCATCTCATTAATTTTAAGCCTTATTAATAAGACTTCCGCCTACTTCTTTTAGGTTTGTATTTTCTCTGACTTCTTTATTGAATTTTTGAATAATTTCAGGAGTCACATAGGCGTCTTTTTCATAAGTGGGAGAAACTGATTCAAAACCTAAGAGCATACCGTCAGAATCTTTTTGAAGAGAATTGAAAAATTCCGTAACATTATTAAATGTTTCTGTTTCAGGTTTTTCAAAATAATGAGAGAAATAGAAAGGAGAGGCAAGGGCCATTACTGGTTTTTCAGGTTCTTTTCCAAAACATTCAATCATATCTTCATACAAATTTTCTGCTGCAGAAATAACTTTATTTTGAGTTTTATCATAGTGAGTAGAATATTTTTCAAATACTTTTTTAATTGTTTGGTTTACTTCTGAATCTTTAATAATGCTGGAACCAACTGCTGAATAACCTTTTTCATCTGAACCAACATATACTTTACTTAAATTATCAAGAATATTTTGAGCTTCGTTAACTATTTCATCAGGGACTTTAGAAGTACCTTTAATTTCGCTTCCACCCTTTGTTTCTGCGTATTCTCTGGCTCTCCAGTATAGGTTAGATACTGTGTATCCTTTCATGTATTTTAATTTATTTTGTTCTGCAAATTCAATTATGCTATATGCAAAATCGGGATATAAAGTATTTACATCACGAATAAAATTTATGGTCATAGCTCTTCTTTTTTTAATTAAATTATCAACAAAATCCGTGACATTTTTTGAATATGGATTTAATCCATAAATAAGCATTTCACTATTTTCGTAACCAATAATAGAAGTAGGTGCTTTATGGGCAAATGATAGTTTTAATCCGGGTAATAACTTAAGATGTTTATATTTTTCAGGGTTTTCTCCGAAAATCCTTATAGCATGTTGTAATCCTTCTAAAGAATCTCTGTCTGTTAAAGCAAAAATAAAATTTTTGCCTGTTTTTTTGTAGTATTCCTGAGCATATGTTGCTGCTTTATCTAATATTTCAAAGACATTTTCTTTTCCTGAAGAAAAATTACTCTGATAATCAAGTTCGGCGCAATATATTCCTTTTTCTCTATTTTCAGGTGTATCAATAAAATTTTCGGCATGCAAATAAGGAAGAATTTCTTTAAATTCTTGAGGTGATAATACATTTGTTAAATTTTTTGCAGGTACGTTATTTTCAGTTACCTTTTTAATACCGTATGCCAAATCACTTGTGAACCCTGTTGAAGGTTCTTCTTGTTCTTCATTTTTATATCTGAGACTGTTTATGAATGATGTAAATTTACCTTTAAAAGACAGAGTTTTAATATTATCTTTTGACCCAATAAACTTATCATTAATAAATCTATTGTCAATTGAGTTATTAACATAATTGGACAATGAATTTTGTTTTTTATTTTGATAATTTAATTGTCTGGTTACTGAGGGAATTTGAGTATTAACTTTAATTTCCATATTTTCTCCGTTTCTCGGATTTGTATGTTATAAAAACAAACAGATAAAAATTTGTTATTATTTTTTTATTTATTTAAATATTTTAACTTTAAGGAAAATAAGACTTGCAATTGAAGCTAATAAAATTAAAAGTTTTCTTTTATTATGTTTTTTTTCTTCTTTTTTGTATGAATCATATATAATATTTTTTTTGAAAGTGTCTTTTTTTTCAGATTCTTTATAAATTGAATATTTAAAAAGAGACTGCGGAGCTTCAATAACACTGTTTTTTGAATTATTATTCAATTTTTTTGCATATATAGGGTTATTTTGTTCCGGAATTGCAGAATTTAATAAATTAGTCATACTTTACCTCTAAGCATACAAAAAACACTAAAAAAAATTATTGATTCTTTTTATGAATATGAGAAATAAAATTTACATAAATTAATAAAAAATATATGTAAATTTTTGTTAAAACAAGGGTATAATGAAGCAAGAAAAAGTTTTTATGAGAATTAAAACAGTATGGTTTTGTGCATGTAAAGGAGTTTAATGTGGATATACAAAGAAATAATATGAATCCTAAAAGTGTTGCATTTTCAGGGCATAAGAAAGTTTTAGACAAAACAGGATACATAAACCATAAATTCTTTTATTTATTTGATAGTTCAAAATACAACTGTGAAGTTGAATTATATAACATTCAAAAAGACCCGAAAGGCAATTACATAATATCAGACAAAGATAAGCCGGCAAAATCGATACCAATGTCCAATAAAGATATAAACCTTGACATGTCACAAGTTCCCGAAATATATTCTGATGAAGGTTTTGCATACAGATTCAAATTAACGGATAAAGCAACAAATAAAGTTTCATACGCATTTGATAACGGCTCTGTTATAGGTATATTTGATAATAAAAATACAGATAATAAATATAATGTTGTATTAAATAATCGTGCAACAATAAATAAAAATGGTTCAATGCAGTTAATAATGCCGGATGGGTATTACCCGGGAGTAGTAAATAAAAACGGGCAACCTGAAGTAGATAAGGCATTGAGAACTAAGGCACTTTCCAGTGTAAGAAATCATGCCAATAAATTGGGCGGAAATTTTTATGGCATTATAAAACGATTACCTGAAATATCACAAGAAGGTATATCAAGGATAGTAGGAACTCCTTTTACAAAAGATTCAATATCTTCACACAAATACTGGACAGAAAATGCATATCAGGTTTCACCCGATTTTGGGACGGAAGAAGAATTTAGGACACTTCAGGAAGAATTATTCAAAAACGGAATAAATTGGATATCAGATGCGGCACTTGTAAATGAAGGATTTGGCGGTATTCATATGGCTGAATTACTTAGAAAAGGAAGTGAATCTGTATCTAAAAATATGTTTAGAGCAGGAGAAAGACCTGCGTTAGGCATTCTTCCCGACAATTCAAAATATACAAGACTTAAATTAGTTAATGCGCCTTTTGTTGTTTCGCAAAAAGGTAATATTTCAAATAATAAGAATTACAATCCTAAAATGCCGACATATATACAATTTTATGATGACAGATTAGTATCTGATGAACAAAGAAATTCTGATGAAATAATAAATACATATGCTAAAAACAATACAAATAATATATATGACATAACAAAACATGATGATGCAGTTTACCCGTATTCAATAGAGGTAGACCCAAATGAATTATTCAGAAATGTATCAAATGTAGTAAAAGCCAAAAAAGAGCTTGATTTGTCTGATATAAATACAATAAAAGAAGTTTCTGATTTTGCAAACTTCAGTGTTGTAACAAAGAGTGAAAGTGGCGGAATAGAGGTATGGGATGGAAATGTCGATATTCCAAAATTAAATTTTTACAGAGCAGCTGAAGATGATGCAAGATTTTCCAAATTAACTCCTGAGGAAAAATCTGAAGCAATAGCCGATTTTGAAAGAGGTACTTTGGCGGTTAGAGATTATGCTTTAAATTCAGGAAAATATTGGACAAAATTAACTGATGATATTCAATTTTCATATTTATCTGATTTATTGTCAGGCAAAGCAAATGATACAAAAACTTATATGAATTTAATAAAAACATTAGCGGCGAAAGGTCAAATTCCTAAAACTGCTTTAGAGAATATAGATGAAGAAGTTATAGAAAATGTTTTAAATGATTATTATCATTTAAGAAGATTAGATGATGAAGACATGAGAAATCCTATTAATCCGCAAGGGTATGGAAATTCATATACAACAAAAGATTATATTTTAAGAAAAGCGATGGATGTACCTTTTGAGTCTATGCCGATAGGAAATAATTTGCTTGGTATAATTACTTCTCCTTATATAGCCAAAAAAGCGAATACAGATGAAGAATTAGGAGTTTCAAGATATGATTTGTTAAAAGCCGGAAATCCTAATCTTCCTGAAAAATACAGAATGGTTTATAATCAAGTAGACAATATATATAAAAATAAAGTAGTTCCTATAATAAATGAAATAGTAAGCGTAATTCCTGAAATTTCAGATAACGAAGAAGTTAGTGAATATGGAAAATATGTTTTATCACAAGTTGTTCCCGAATTAACAGAGTACATATTTATAAAAGCGTTGAATCCCAAAGCTGACATAAGATTTAAAGAAAACGGACAGATTGATTTTTCACATGTTAAAGCAAATGAAATAACAATGCAGTCAATAGGAATTCCTTTTGATTCAAAGACATCGGAAGAAGAAGCTCAGATGTTAGTAGATGTTTTAAATAAAGGTATTACAAACGTACTGGCGTCAAACTTGGGGCAATTAAAACAAAATGTATCAAAAAGATTTAAAAATATATCATTAAACGATTTTAAAATGGCTGAAATGATTATGGATAGAACAGAATCAGGTTTAGGCTGGAGAATAGATGCAACAAAAGATATAGCATCGATTGATGCGGTACGTTCTAATTCTGATGATATGCAAGAAATATGGCAACATGTTATTGATTTTTGGAAAAAATATAATGAGTCAGTACTTTCTGTTAATCCACACGCATATACAACGGCAGAAATTACGGATTTAGATATGTTAGTACCAAATAATTCAAATGCGAAGTATACAAGTGCCGCAGATGCGGAACGTAAATTTATTCAAGAGACAGGAATAACAACAGTAGCAAATTATAACTATTTCTTCTCATTGCTTCCGGATTTATATGCTCCGTTAAGATTGGAAGATTTTGATGATAATAATGGTTGGCAGGCACGTGAAGAAAATAATAAGAATTTATTAAAGAAAATGGATGAAGGTTGGGGTGAAAATCCAGGATTCTTATTCCAAAGCCCTGAAGACGGTGTAACAAATTCATATACGTTTGTAAGCAATCATGATAAGCCACGTATTCTTCATTTATTATCGCTGGATGCAGGATTATACAAATCGGATTTTTCATCTGATGAAGACAAAAAAATAGCATCAAAATTGTTAAATAAACCTGTAAGTTCAATAAATTTTGACAAATTAAGTTCAAAAGCAGTGGCAATGGGCTCAAGATTATATGATACATTTGATGAAATATTACCGGATGGTGAATTAAAGAAAGAAGTTAATAAAGCAATTAGAGAACTTACGTTAGGTCAATATAAAGGTAGTTCATTTGATGCAGAAGCATTTGGAACAAGACCTGTAGATGTTGCAATAAGAAGTGTATTGGAACAAGTTAAATATAACGGAACAGAAATTTCTAATATGAAAGAACTTGAAGCAAAAGCATTTATGGATATAATAGAGCCTGCATATGACAGATATCTTTCAATATTAAAATTGACAACTGTTTTACCGGGCAGTCCTACTGATTTTGCAGGTGATAAAGCAGGTGTTACAGGTGCTGAAGAAAAGGCAAAAAATTATCATCAACAAAATAGGAACGTTATTCCGTGGGAATGGCTTAATGATAGCGCCGATAATTTGTATTCAAATATGAATAAGTTATATAAACAATCAAATGAAATTTCCAATTTGAGAAATAAGATTGAATTAAGTGCCCTAAATGATGGTGCAACTGTTACAGTGCCGGTAATGAAAGAAGTTGTTTCCGAGAAAGACGGAACAAAAAGCCTGGAGCGCAACGAGAATATGCAAGGAATACTCAGATACAATGATAAAGGTTCCGTTGTAATAGCACTTAATGATACAAAAGGAGCAAGTTCACCGTTAAACAAAAAGATGGACAGAACTAACGGGCAAAAAGTCGCAAGAATATACTTAAATCCTTCTGTTACAAATGCTAAACAAGGTTTAAAACATGGTATAAAGGCTGGAACAATTTTTAAGAATATCAGACCTGAAGATAAATCGGAATATGTTGTTTCAAAATCAGCTGATGGGTATTATCTTGCAAGACGTAATGCTAACGGTCAGGAAATAGCTATACAGTTAAAACCAGAAGATTTAAATACACTTATATTATATAAAGCGAATTAAATTTCGGATATAAATTGTAATATAGGATTATACAAATTCCTTTTTTATTAATCTTTGTTTTGTAGTAAGATAAAAAAAAAGGAATTTTTATTATGAAATTATTTAATACATTTTCAAATAGCTTAGAAGAGTTTAAGCCAATTAATGAAAATAAAGTTACAATGTATGTTTGCGGGCCAACAGTATATGATTATCCTCATTTAGGTCACGCAAGATGTTATATTACATGGGATATGTTGTACAGATATCTAAAATTTAAAGGATATGATGTAACATATTGCCGTAACATAACAGATGTTGACGATAAAATATTAAAAAAAGCAGACGAAGAAAATACAACTGCAGAAGTTATTTCAAGAAGATACTATGAAATATTTTCTGAGTCTATGAAAAAACTGAATGTATTAAAACCTGAGATTGAGCCTTTTGCCACAAAAACGTTAGGTGAAATGATTTCTATTATAAAAGATTTAATAAAAAATGAATATGCATATGAAACAGATGGAGATGTATATTTTAGAGTAAAAAAATTTAAAGATTACGGGAAATTAAGTAAACAACCGATAGAAGATTTAGTTGCAGGTGCGAGAGTTGAAACATCAGATAAAAAAGAAGACGTTTTAGATTTTGCTCTGTGGAAAAGAGATGAGAAATTCGGGTATCCGTCGCCATGGGGTAAAGGCAGACCAGGATGGCACATTGAATGCAGTGCAATGTCAAGAAAACATTTAGGCAGAACAATTGATATTCATGCTGGTGGAGCGGATTTAATATTTCCTCATCATGAAAATGAAATTGCCCAATCAGAATGTGCTAACGGTTGTAAGTTTGTTAATTATTGGCTTCATAACGGATTTGTTACAATTAACAAGGAAAAGATGTCAAAATCTTTGAAAAACTTTGTAACAATTGATGATATGCTTGCTAATTATGATTCAAATACAATAAGACTTTTTATTATAACAAATCATTACAGGATGCCGGTAGAATTTTCTTCTGAAGCTTTAGACGGTGCGAAAT
Source organism: Candidatus Gastranaerophilales bacterium (assembly GCA_947625445.1). Taxonomy (GTDB): domain Bacteria; phylum Cyanobacteriota; class Vampirovibrionia; order Gastranaerophilales; family Gastranaerophilaceae; genus Avigastranaerophilus. The sequence goes on along the minus strand of CANQOM010000030.1, from coordinate 1,528 downwards.
CAGGCTGGAAACGAATCCAAACTGCGATAAATGAAGTTATTAAATTTACAGGTAAAGATAAACTTATTGATGTTAAAGATACGGAGGAAATAAAAAACTTTATGATGGCAATGGATGAAGATTTAAACACGTCAAAAGCGCTTGCAGTAATTTTTGATGCGGTTACAAAGGCAAATAAATCCGTAAACGATAAAGATTTAAATTCGGCAGTAAAATATGCTTCAATCTTAACTGTATTAACTAATGTAATGGGCTTTAACGTTGAAAAAGAACAGTTAACTGAAAAAGAATTGCAAAACAGGTTAGAGCGTATTATTGATAATATGGATTTTTTGACTGAAGAAGATAAAAAATTATACGGATATCAATTGATTGACAGGATAATTGAATACAGAAATGAAGCAAGAAAAGACAAAAATTGGACAATTGCCGATAAAGTCAGAAATTTACTGGATAGTATAAACATCATTTTGAAAGATACAAAAGATTTTACCAGTTGGGAAGAAAAATAAGGAACTTTTTTATTACCTGAGTGTCATAGTAAATAAGAGAGGGTAATAAGAGGAGGTATGAATGCAAAAAAGGACACAGGCTCCTCATGCCGTGTCCCTTTTAAGCTATCAACAAAAAAAACTAGTGAGCTTCTCCTTTTTTTTCAAACATAGAAGGTAAAGCGATTAAAATGAAATACATAAGTGCGCCAAACATTAATAAGAAGAGACCATCCATAACACTATTCCTTTATTTTAAGTAATTACATTTTTACTATTCCCAAAATTACTTTTTCTTAAACATTGGTATATAATGAGTGAGGAAATATGGATAAATCAAAATTAAAAAAATTATTTTCAGGGTTGTGTTGCAGTGTATGCGGGCATGATTTTGATGAAAGTGCAATATTTATAAAAAGAGAAGAAAAAAATTTATTAGTTCTTCAAATAATATGTCCTGAATGCGGAAAAAGTTTTGGGCTTGCCCTTTTGGGTACAAGTTCTGTATCAATAAAAGATGATAAAGATGATGAATTGGTTATTCAGGATTGTCCTGAGCCGATTTCTTATGATGATGTTCTTGATGCTCATAATTTTATTGATAAGTTAGAAAAAGATTGGACAAAATATATTCCGGATGAATTAAAAAATATTTAAATATATTTTTAATTGTTTTTGTTCTTATGAACTAATATTTCTGCCATTTCAAACTAGCGTTCTTGTCATCCTGAAATGGTATATTTGTTATTCCAAATTAGTGCTTCTGTTATTTTGAACTTGTTTCGAAACATAATAGAGAATCAAAAATCCTATAAAGACACTAATCACAAGTAAAAACATTGACTTTTTAAAAAGAGATTATTACAATGAAAAAGTGAAAATAAATAACTCAGATTTTGAAAAAATAGAAGATATACTTAAAGTAATTGACCTAAAATATAATCCTAAAGAGCAAGACAGACTATATGATATAGGAGCTATATGGAAGGAAACAATCGGTAACAAAATTTCACAATATACTAAAGTTTTAGGAATAA
>CANQOM010000029.1 GCA_947625445.1 Candidatus Gastranaerophilales bacterium | reverse complement strand
AGTTGGAGCTTCTGTTGTTAATGCATTATCAGAAAAAATGGTAGTGGAAGTTTCAAGAGACGGTTTTGTTCATCGTCAAGAATATATGAGAGGAGAGCCAACAGGGCCTGTTGAGAAAATAAAAGAAACAGAAAAAACAGGTACGAAATCCACATTTTGGCCTGATCCTGAAATATTTAAAGAAACAACTATTATGGATAGAGATGTTATATCCAACAGATTAAGGGAAATGGCATTTTTAAATAAAGGTTTAAAAATAACTTTTATTGATGCTAAAAATAATTTGCAAGAAGAATTTCATTATGAAGGCGGAATTGGAAGTTACGTTGAATTTCTAAATAAAAACAAAAATGTCATGTTCGAAAAACCCGTGTATATGGATAAAACAATAGACGGTATAGCAGTTGAAATAGCGCTCCAATACACAGATGCATATAATGAATCAGTATTAAGTTTTGCGAATAATATTAATACACATCAAGGAGGAACTCATTTAACAGGATTCAGAAATGCAATAACACGTGTATTAAATGATTATGCAAGAAAAAATAACTTATTAAAAGATTCAGACCCTAATGTAACAGGTGATGACGTAAGAGAAGGGCTAACCGCAATAGTAAGTGTTAAATTATCTGAACCGCAATTTGAAGGACAAACAAAAGAAAAATTAGGAAATACCGAAGCTCAAAGTGCGGTAAATGATGTAGTAAGAGAAAAATTTCAAGAATGGCTTGAATTTAATCCGAAATCAGCAAAATTAATCATCGAAAAAATATTACAGGCACAAAGAGCAAGAGAAGCGGCAAGAAAAGCAAGAGATTTAACAAGAAGAAAATCAGCTCTTGAAAATTCAACTTTACCTGGAAAATTAGCAGACTGTTCAAACAGAGAACCTGAAAAATGCGAACTCTATATTGTAGAGGGAGATTCTGCAGGAGGAAGTGCAAAACAAGGTCGTAACAGAATGTTTCAGGCTATACTTCCTTTAAGAGGCAAAATTTTAAATGTTGAACGTGCCAGACTTGATAAAATATACGCAAATAACGAAATTCAATCTTTAATTCAAGCAATTGGTATTAATATAAGTAAAAATGAGGACGATGTTAATATAGATAAATTACGTTATCATAAAATTATATTTATGACAGATGCAGATGTCGACGGTGCACATATCAGAACATTACTGTTAACGTTCTTTTTCAGATATGCCAAACCATTAATAGATAACGGATATATATATATAGCTCAACCTCCTTTATACAAACTGACTATAGGAAAAAACTCCGAATATTTGTATGATGATAGAGCTTTAGATAAAACTTTACGAGAAAGAGGTACATTAGGGCTTGCTTTGTGTGATAATTCAAAAGATAAAGTTTGTTCTAATGAAGCTTTAGTTACATTAATCGGGAATATGTCAGGTTATTATAATTCATTTAACAGTCCTATAATTAATGCGGTACCATCTGTAGTAGTAAGAGGGCTTGTAAGATCAGAAATTAAACCTGAAGATTTTGATAATCCTGATAGAATGGAAGAAATTATTACATATTTGCAGCACTACATAAAAGACCATGCGGAAAACTATGGAATCGTTGAAGCAAAAGATTATTCAGTATCATTGAAACAAAATCTTGAAACAGGCAAATACGTAATAAAAGTTGAACTTGGTGAAGGTATTGACCCCGTTTCAATCACCCCAAGCTTTATCAAATCATCGGAATACGGGAAAATAAAATCAACATATCCTCTAATAAGAGAATTCTTATTTGAAGAAGAAAAGTCACTCCATTTAAATACAGGTACAGAAGAAATAACAGTTACTTCTTTTACGGAGCTTCAAAGAATTATTGAAGAAAGAGGAAAAAAGGGTGTAGGTATTCAACGTTTTAAAGGTTTAGGAGAAATGATGCCCCAACAATTATGGGAAACAACAATGGATCCTCAAAACAGAACTTTATTAAAAGTTAATATAGAAGATGCGATGCTGGCCGATCAATTATTTGACGTTTTAATGGGAGATAATGTAGAGCCAAGACGTGAATTTATCGAAACTAATGCGGTTTATGCTACTAATATTGATACATAATTATATGAGGTGGTTTTAGGTGGGTTTAATAATAAAACTGCTAAAACTAAAAATAGTAAAAGCAACTTTTTTGATAATGTTTATATGCTTTCTTGCTTCATTATACTTTTACAAAGATTGGTATATAAGGCAGTATCATAAATGTGTAGGATTTTATTATGTAAATAAAGGTGACAAAGCATTCAGAACAAGAAAATACCAAAAGGCAATAAATTATTATAAAGCAGCACTCACTCATTACCCCGGACATTCAGGCGCAAGTTGCAATTTGGGAAATATATACGTAAGTTTTGAAAATTATTATGAGGCAGTTAATGCCTATGAAAATGCACTCCGTTACAGGCCCGATTATATGGTTTGCAGAATGGATTTAGGAATTATTCTTGCTGAAAAAATGGCAAATTACGACAGAGCAATACAGGAATATGGTAATATAATTAATTCAAAACCCCAAATTGTGCATATACCGTTTATATACAGTAATAAAAAAATGACAACAGTAAACAAAGGAAGAGCTTTGTACAATATGGGGCTGGCATATAGAGGCAAATCCGTTTATATGGGTGATAAAGCCAGTATATCAGTTAAATATCTTAAACAAGCAAGAGATTCTTATATAAAGGCTAAAAGTTATTTAAAACATGACTATGACAATACTTATAATTTAGCTTTAACAAATCATCTTTTGGGTGATTATAATGCTGCTGCAAGAGAATATTGTAATGCTATAAATATTGACCCTGAAAGATATGAAGCGCATTATAATTTTGCTCTTCTTTTAAGATCTATGAAAAGAAATAAAGAAGCGTTAACAGAATTTGAAAAAACCACTCTGCTTCTTGATTATGACAATAACAGAAAAAGAAATAAATACATTTTAGGTATAATCAGAGAAATAACCAGAAGAATTTTAAGTGAAGGAGATGTTGATTATTTAAAAAACAGAGATGATATTACTTCTCTTAATAAAGATGATATTGTTTATTATAAAGGCAAGGTTATTGCCTCAAAACAAAAAGACTATAATATGAAAAAAATGCTAAAATGTAAATTAAATAAAGAGTTTGAAGAAATTTGAGATGAAAACAAAAAATAATAAAATAGAATATTTAAGTAAATTAGCAAATCTTTTAGCAGGTGCTATTTCTCCCATAACAATTTTAAATTCCGTTAATAAATTATTTAAAACTTATTTAAAAACAGAAGATGTTGAATTTATTATGTGGGATAACAATAATATGCTTTTAAAAGATTTCATAAGAGATGTGAATTTTCTTGATGATGAAGTACAATCAAAAGAAATGAATTATAAATATAATAATCTTTCTGTTTCCCTGGGGGAAAATTTTTATTTTAATGATTCAGAGTTCAAATGCGAATTTGCAACTTCTGATGAATATTTGATAAAAGAACTTACAACAGATGAAAACGTAATTATTTATCCTTTAATATCAAATAAAGAAGTATATGGATTAATGAGAATTAAAACAGGAAAAAGAACATACAACAAAGAATTTTTTGAAATTATAAATACTTCTTCAAAGTTAATCTCAGGCGCAATAATAAATTATAATTTAAACGAGCAAATGGAAGTAAGTTTAAATTTTTACAAAGCAATGAAAGATATAGCTAAAATTATAGAAAGTCAGTATGAATTGTCATATATTATTCCTCTAATAGGGGAAATGATAGACAGGTTTATGCATTCACATTTAATATACATATTTATATGCACAAATAACAAATTTAAACTCGTATGGCCAACTAATTGCAAAGATAAGAAAATATATAGTCTATTAAAAAAAATAAATATAAAAAATGATTATATATTATCAGAAGACTCAGCGACAGGCGTATTCCCTCTAAAAGCAGAAGGAAAAATACTAGGGGCAATTGCCGCCTATAGTAACATTGATAAATTAAACCGACAAGAAATAGATTATTTAATACAATTAACGAATCAATCGGGATTAACAATCCAAAGAGCAAACGTATATGCAGAAGTATTAAAATATGCAACAATGGATGCATTAACAGGGCTTAACAATCGCCGTCAAATGGAGTTAAGATTAAATCAGGAAGTGGCAAATGCCAAAAGGAATAATCGCCCGTTATGTTGTATAATGCTCGATGTTGATTATTTTAAAAACGTAAACGACACATACGGACATTCGGCAGGAGATTTAGTTCTTAAGAAAGTTTCAGATATTATTAAAAATGAAATAAGAGAATATGATATTGCTTGCAGATACGGCGGTGAAGAATTTTTAATAATACTGCCCCAGACAAATAGCAAAGAAGCAATATTAGTTGCTCAAAGATTGCGTAAAGTTATTGAAAATTCCCAGACAGACATTAGGAACCTAAGAATAAAAAAAGTTTCATTCCTTAATGTAACTGTTAGTATAGGGGTATGCAGTTATGATAAAAATATGGAAGCAGAAGCATTAATTCAAAAAGCAGATAAAGGTTTATATAAAGCTAAATCTTCAGGAAGAAACAGAGTAATTTATTATTAATTATTCATTATTATTTTTGATATGGTATCTTATTATTATAGGAATTAAAGAATAAATTATGAAATATTTAAAATATATAGCAGGGATTATAGTAATTATTATTATATTATTAATAATGGTATTAATATATAATGACAAAATTACACAAAATTCACCGTTATATTATAAACAAGGAATAGAATTTTATAATAATGGCGACTATCAAAACGCATATTATAATTTTGGCAAAATTAAGTTAATAAGTCCTTTATATTCAATGGCAATATACAGACAAGCAAAAAGTGCACAAAAATTAGGAGATTACAATACTGCCGTATTAAAATACGAGTTATTTCTTAAAAAATCATCAAATTCTGTATTCACAAACAATGCTAAAAATAATCTGGCTAAATGTTATTTTTATCTAAAAAAATATGACGATGCAAAAAAACAATTTGAAGATATAAATGAAAAAAATCCTGATAATATATCAAATAATGATTATTTTTTGGGAATAATAGAAAAAAACTATAATAAACAAGCAGCAGAAAATTATTTTAAAAATTATCTAAAAAAATCCATATATAATGACAAATATACAAAAGAATATTTAATGCTTGCAGCAGATGAACTATCAACTCTTGGAGTTAATTTATCTGATGAAGATTTAAAATTATTAGGAATAGCATACTATAAAAGTAAAAATTATAATAAAGCACTTGAATATTTCACCAAACTTCCTATTGAACAATGCTGGGAATATCTGGTATTGTCAAATCATTATATGGGGAATAAACTTATTGCAAAAAAACTAATAGAAAATTATTTAATTACCTTTTCTAAAATTTCCTTAGAAGAAAATATTAGGACTATCTATAATATTTATACATCATATATGAGCGGTTCAAAATTTAATAATTGGTTAAAGATGTACAATCTGGTAAAAGAGAATCAACTTCCCTCAGAAGATTATGTTATGTATAAAGTAGCATCTTTATTATCAAAAGAAAAATCAATAGTAGTATATGAAGACATATTCAGAAAATATCCCAAAAGTGATTATGCACCTGAAGCTTTATGGAATGTTTTTTGGCATAGTTATTTGAAAAAAGATTATGAAAAAGCATATGAATTAGGGAATATTCACTTAAAAACATTTCAAAATGCAAAATCAACTCCTAAAATTATGTTTTGGCTGGCAAAAACCGAATTAAAAAGGAATAAAATATCTGAAGCAAATTCAATTTTTACAAAACTCTCCGGGAAATATCCAGATAATTATTACGGATTAAGAGCTCAAAGTATTATTAATAAAAAAACAGATTTCTTTAAAGCCAATATTGATAATAAGCTTCCCCAAGATAATCAACAAATAGAATTTCCAATTTCACTTTCAGAAATAGAAATTAAAGACCTAAAATTGATTAACTCATTGTTTACAATGGGTGATTATGAAATATGGCAGGATGCGGATTTTAAAAATCCCATAGTTGACAGTTGGTTTGAATATAAAAAAGGTAATAAATCAAAATCGACCGTTATCGCAAGAAATTTTATAGAAACTATGGATATAAAACCACCCTTTGTAAGTGAAGCATACAAACTATCTTATCCCTTATATTATATTGATGAAATAAACATTGCGGGTAAAAAATTGAATCTGGATCCATATTTATTAATAGCATTAATAAGAGAAGAAAGCTATTTTAATGATCAGGCAAAAAGTTCAACAAATGCAACCGGACTTATGCAAATAATGCCGGGGACCGCAAATTATATAATGTCAAAGTTAGCTATAAATCCTAACGAAAATCACGAATTAGAAAATGTTAGATTAAATTTATACTTAGGTTGTAATTACTTAAAATATCTATACGAAAGATTTCACAATGACCTATATGTAATAGCTGCATATAACGGGGGTGAAGGTTCCGTAAATAAATGGATTAAAACAATTGATACCTCCGATACTGATGAATTTATTGAAAGAATTCCTTTTGATGAAACAAGACATTACATCAAAAAGGTATTCAGGTCATATCATATGTACAAAAACATTTATTGATTAATGGTACATTTTTTTAATTGTATTGATATCTCTGCGAGAAATTGAATAACGTTGGTAAGTATCAGTTGTAGGATACATTATATCGTTTATGTTATTACTGTGAGAGATTATACCCAGTGCATGGCCTATTTCATGTAAAGTTATACACAAAAGATTATCGTCAGTATATTTACCGTTTGTTCCCGGTTTATACATAGAAATTTCAACAGTTGCCTTATGTAAATATTTTTTTCCGTCAGGAGTTTGATACATTTGAGGCATTGTTACTCCCGCAGCATTACCTTTATTCAGACGATCTACAAAATAACATATAATATCCGCATTTTCTTTAGAATTGACATAAGTAAAACTTACTTCGGCAACACTATTATCCCATATTTGAAAAGCTTTATTTAATATATATTCTTTGCCGGTTCTTCCCGTAACAAAAACTCTCAAGCCTCTTGCATTTCTCCATTTTGCGGTATTGTCTAACTCTGAAAAATAATCGCCCCAATCTGCATTATTTGCATTTCTCATTTTAGTATTTAAATCATTTATCTTTTGTATTTCTTCTTTTGCTAACGCTATCAATTTTGTATTATTCTTTTCAGTTTTAACGATAATATCCAATTCATTTTTTGCTTGCGAAAGCTTCTTTTCATTTTCTAAAGATATAGCATAATAATATCTGATTTCATTAAATTTATATTTATTTAATAAATTTAAAAAGCAAGAAGATGTTCTCTCATTTGAACATACATCAATTTCTTTATTTAACTGTTGATAATCTATTTTGGAAGAAGCGTATGCGCCCGTAAATGTAGCTATAAATAATATAAGTATAGTAAATGTTTTCAACATATTATTATTTTTCATTTTTATTGTCCTTTACTAATTAACTAACTCTATAGAATTTAATTGACAGTAAACTTTAAACGAAGCTCTGGCTTTAAGTGCTAAATCAAGTAAATTTTTCATACCTAATTCTTTTGCAATCAATATTGCTTTGTTAAACATTTCAGAAGTCAATTTAATATGTTCTGTTGTATATAAATTATTAGCCTGCATAAATTCTTCCATATATTTTCCAAACAATGTATAAAGTTCAACAAGCTGATATTTTAAATCGTACTGCTTAGCCATCATAATGGCTTTTTCAAAGTACATTTTAGCTGCCACATAATCCTGTTTTATAAGATAAATTTCTGCAATATATTTCTGGAAATAAATGCTGAAGAAATAATTATTAATCTTTGGGCTTTGCGCAATTTCAAGAGATTTTGAAGCAGTGTTTAAAGCCTTATCATAATCTCCCATATCCATAGTTATTTGTACAATTAACGCCCAAGATAACATTGCACCTATTGCTACTTTTTCTTTAGCAAAATATGTTATTTCTTCATTAAAAATTTCAAGCGCTTTTGCTTTATTACCCTCTTCTTTTAGTATATAACCCAATATCAACTTCACAATATTTTTCAAAGAATGCTCGTTAATATTATTTGTATATGCCGCAAGCTCAAATAAATCATTTTTTAACCCGTCTGTTGTATCAGATAGAACTCTGTTAATAACATTTATAAGATTCCATTCCGCCAATAGTGATGTATCCATATTTTTAGTGTTATATGCCGTCATTATATTACGTAATATCTCTTCTGATTTATTTATTTGACCTGAAATTGTATACGCAAATGATTCCATAATATCAGTCTGAGTTGAATAATATTCGGTATTATAATTATGTTTTGGAATAAATTCTCTTAACTGCTTAATGACTTTAAATATTTCTTTATTACCCTGAATAGCATAAGCCTTGGCAAGAGAAACTTTAGATAAAAGCCAAGCATTTATTAATATAGAACCAATATTTGTTCCCGCAGCAATTTTTTTCTCTATTTCCTGTTCCAAGTCGGGAATAATTTCTTCATTTACCAAATTAATAATTTGTTCACTGTTACCTATATTCAAAAGTGCATTAAGTTTTCTTGTTTTGATTAAAGACAAATTCAAACCCGATATATCCTGATTAGCACCTGTTAATGATGAAATTATAGTATCAACCGCTTCTGTTACTCCAAAGTAATTACCTGATAAATAGCAGCTTTTTATAAAATATCCCGATATATCAACTATTTTTCGTATTTCAGAATTTTTTATACTTATATCAAGAACATTTGAAAGATAACTAATAGCTTCTTTCGGGGACTTTTCACAAAGAAGTTTTCCCATCTGCTCATATATTATAATTCTGATATCATCCGCATTATCAGGATTTAATTCATCAATTAATTTTAAACATTGTTTAAGCGCTATGATATAAATATTCGTATCACCCAACTTAGCAGTTAAGCTGGCAGTTTGCTGCCAAATAATAAATTCGTCATTTTTATCTATCGCATCTACGCAAGCAATAACTTTTTGTAAATTAGATGACAATATTAAAGGTTTCAAAACACTATACAATCTTTGAGAATTTTCTTTATATAAAGAGTCAGATTTAGCTTCATTATAAATTATTTTCCATAATGAAAGGCTTTTAAATTCACAAGTATAGTTATCAACTCTGTCAATATAAAGTTCTTTTACAAGATAATCAAGCATTTTTTCGCCTTTTTCAGGCGGTATATTTAATGATGCAAATAATATTGTTCCGGAAAATCTATACCCCATTACGGCAGCCATAAACAACATATTTTTACTTACGGGGGCAAGTACATTAAGCCTCAATTTTATTAATTCTTCAAAACTTTCAGGAGTTATTTCGGGCTTATTTTCTTTCTTTAAAACAATACTTTCATCTTCTACGGTTATGTAATTTATATCAAAAAGAAATGCGGCTTCTTGTTCCATTCTTATTGCATTTCCATCTGATTTTATTATTAATTCGTCTGTATATGCACTGTCTAGAATATCTTCTATTGCTATTCCCGTCGTTCTTTTTACAGATTTTAGCAAATCTTCTTTATTAAATTTCTTAATTATGAGTGTTTCAAAAATACCTTCTTCGCTTTCAGGCAAATCAAAATAACTTTGAATAGACTTATTTTCCTGATATGCTGCTAATAATTTTAATCTGTTATTGAAATATCCTTTTTTCATTAAATGAACAATAAAATCATAAGATGCTCCGTCTAATAATTCAAAATTATCTATAGCAATAACAATATTACTATTTAAAAGCAATGAAGTAATAAGTTTTTCTAATATAGAAAATATTACTTTTTTATTTTCTAATATATTTTCAAAATCATCTTCCTTATTCGGATAAAAAATATTTAAAAACAGAGATAGTTCATTATTGTCAAGACAATGAAAAATACCGGCATATTTACTTTTTTTAAAATCTCTTACAAAAGCATCACTACTTTTAATAAAAGGAGGAAAGCCCATAATTCTCAAAAAAGCATCCTGAAAAAAACCAAAACTCGTTATTTGAAGTAAAGGAGTCATACTTCCATATAAACAAATATAATCATTATCAGCAAGATAATTTTTAACCTGTTTTAAAACCGCTGATTTACCTGAGCCTTCGAGTCCGTTAATTGCAATAATATGTTTGTTAATAGAACTTCTTATAAGATTAACAGTCTTATTTACCGCATCCGGTTGTATTTCTATATTCTCAAGATTATATTCTTCTTGCTCACTTTCAACTGTTGTTTCATTTTTTTCAGGTTCTTTTTCAGTCTCATCCAAAAGACTTTTATTTACTCCTATTACAACATCTTCTGCAGATTCTATATCAATATTTATATCAGGATTTTTATTGTTTTGTTCTTCTGCAATTTGTTCATAATTTTCTTCATACTGAACAGTTTCTATATTAATAGCTTCAACTTCATCAACATGAAATATATCTTTCTCAATATCGTCATTATTTTCATCAGAATTTTGAACCATTTCAATCGGTTGAGCATTGGCAGTAATATTAGGAAGATTAAAATTATTATCCGTGGAACTAAAAGGTTTTACTATATTTGATTCAGCAGAAGAAGATAGATTATCTTCTGATAACTCCTCTGAAGGTTCAAAAGCGGTATGACATTTTCTGCATTCAAGTGCATCAGGCAAGTTAAAACTTTTACAAGCCGGACAAATTTTTATTAATTCTTTAGAACAATTACGACAATGAGTAACCCCTATGGGGTTAATTGTTTTACAATCAGGGCATACAATATTGACTTTCATTAAACATTTAGGACACCTGATTGTATTATCGGGTAATTCTGTTTTGCATCTTGGACAAATCATAACGCAGTTACCTAACTTTTGGTACTATCCAAAAAACTGCTTATCAGTTTAGAAAGCTGCAATAATCTTTTACTAACTTCCGACTGGGATATTTCAAGATTTTTCGCAATTTCACTTTGTTTTAAACCCTTTACATAGCGCAGATAAAAAATATCATAAAAATATTGAGAAGGTAATTCTCTATGTATAACACAAACGGCATCAGCAATTCTTTGAAGACAATCTTTTGTAATTAAAAGTTCTTCAACTGTTTGTTTTGGGTCAGGGAAATCCAAAACAATATTTTGTCCTGCCGGGGAAACTTTTATCGATTTTTCTTGAGAAAAATCAGGAACTTTAATTTCTTTTGTTGCCACATAGCCTTCACTAACTCTTCTCACTCTTCCTGAGTTTTTTAACACACTAAGAATTGAAGTATGTACTACTTTTGCAGCATAATTCTCTATTTTTTGAATACTGTTTGTAGAGTTGAAAATCATATAACACTTTTGAAAGGCTTCACTGCAGAAGTCTTCAAACAAATCCTCATTGCCGGCATAATTTTTATTTGCCTTAACAATTTTTTCTATTAATGCTCTTTGTTCCTCAACTAACAACACTGATTATTATTTCTCTAACGGTATACCAACAATATAATAACACAAATTACAATTTTATTACCACTTTTAAGTAATACATGTCAGACTTTAAAGTATTAGCGGTAATAATCGGGCTTTTTTCACCTACAAAAGATTCTTTAATACTTTGTAACACAATGTCATCAATTTGCTCAGAACCGCTGGAATCAGAAATTATAACTTTCTGTAATTCACCGTTATTGTCTATTGCCAACTTAGCGGTAACACTATCCTTTTCAGTTGTATCAGTCGCATTTAGTATATTTTTTCTTAAATTAAGTTTTAAAACACTATCAAGATTTTGTAAATAATCCTTAAATGTTTTGTCAGTAAATAACTCAGCGGTACACATCCAATTTATACCTCTCAGAGAAACACCATTTCCTCCTTCTGAGAATGCATTAGCCATTACTTTATTTACATCAGCATTGTTTCTGGGTTTTACTTTTAACAAATCTTGCTCATTTAAGGCATCTACATCTATTGAACCTTGAGAAGGAATTGTTTCTTGATTTTGAACATTATTTTCAGTTTCAGTTGTCATTTCAATAGAATTATCCGATACTATAGAATTTGATGCAGTATTATTTTTATTATTCATAAATAAGAATACCCCGCCTGCCGCTATAGTAAGGAATAAAACCAACAACAATACTTTTAAAGAATTTGACGATTTTTTGCCGTTTGTATCAGATTTTTCCTCATACTCAATATCATCTTCATATTCTTCATCATCAGTTTCTTCATCTTCAATATCATCTTCCTGTTGCATATCTTGCTTTTCATCTTCTTCATATTGAATTTCTATATCATCAGAATTTAATTCTTCTTCATTTACTTCTTCATCTTCTTCATTTTTAAAATGTATTTCTTTTTGATGATTGTTAAATGAACTTTCATCTTGTATTTCAATATCATTGTTTTGTTGAATAGCAAGATTTTCATAAATACTTGATTGAGAATTTACTTCTTTCTCGTTTGAATTAACTTCATTCTCAACATCTGTATTTATATAATTATTTTCTGTTTCATAATTATAATCATCTTGAGAATCTATATATTTAATATCGTTATGATCCGATTCCGCATTATTATTATCTTCTTTAATATCTGATTGCTCATCCTCAATCGGAACAATTTCATCAATATCATTTACTTCCGCAATATCACTTGATGATTGTTCTTCATTAAGTTCACCGTCAGGTTCAACAACGCTTTCTTCAATTAGTTCTATTTCTGAATCCAGAGTTTGAGCATTTTCAGGACTTACATTTTCGACATAAGAATAAACAGGTTTGCCCATCTCGTCATAATCTGTAATTACCTCTTGTATATTTGAAGCAGAATCTTCACTTTCTTCTATAGGTTTTATTTCATCAACAGAATCAATAAGTTCTCCTGTGTCATCTTCAATGACAAGAAGTTCAGAATCATCTGAATCCACATTTTTAATTTCTGCTAAATTATCTTCTTTTTCATTCTCTTCTGTATTATCTTCAACTATTTCAAGTTCATTATTTTCTTCATTAACCTTATCTTGGAATTGTGCCTTTTGCAGATTTTCCTGTTCTATATTAGAAGCATCTTCTTCATTAAATAATTCATCTAACAATTCAGAAACATCATTTTCATTTTCATTT
>CANQOM010000028.1 GCA_947625445.1 Candidatus Gastranaerophilales bacterium | reverse complement strand
CACACATATAAACTCCTAAATAATAAACACAAAAGAGACCATTAGGATGCAGAAATAAACCACTTAATAAGTGGCTTTTTTTTGCTCTTTTTTAACAAAAAAATCAATTTTTTATTCAAAAAATTGATTTTTTATTATTTTTTATACTAATTTTTATCATTTTAAGTGTGATTTTTACAATTTTATTATTTTTTATACTTGAACATGCTCATTTTCAAGAACAGATTCTAATAATTGAGCAGAAAATTCAACCATATTTGTACAATGATTTTTTCTTTCAGGAGAATGAAAATCATAATCTTTTGAAAGAATTTTGCAGCAATTTACTTTGAATTTTTCCATAAACTTTTGAGAAAACTCTTTTGCAAGAGCTCGTGCTTTCATTCCGTCGCTATTTTTCGTTTTACCGTAAATAGCACCAATTACTAGTTGTGCACCTGCTATAGCACCGCATAAGCATCTTACACCCATGCCGCCTGAAAATACTGTTGATATAGCTAACAATTCTTCACTTACATAGCCTTTATCTATTGCTGCTTGTACTACTGATTCAGAACATGAATATCCGCTTAAAAAATATTTTTTTGCTATTTCTTTCATAATTTCCTCTTTTGTTTAGTAAACATGAGTTTTTGTAGGATTTTTAAATTTTGTTATATTAGACTGAAACAATAATTCAACAGTGTCAACAGGACCATTTCTATGTTTAGCTATTATAACTTCAGCTTTTCCCTTGTTACTTTCATCATCTTTATTATAGTATTCATCACGATAAATGAACATAACAATATCGGCATCTTGTTCTATTGCACCAGAATCTCTAAGGTCAGATAACATTGGTCGTTTATCAGGTCTTTGTTCTACGCCTCTTGATAATTGAGAAAGTGCAATAATCGGAACATCAAGTTCTCTTGCCAAACTTTTCAAAGCTCTTGAAATAGCAGATATTTGCTGATTTCTATCATTAGGGTTTCCACCGCCTTCCATCAGTTGAAGGTAATCTATTACAATTAATCCCAATTCTTTTTCTTCAAGCATTAATCTTCTGCATTTTGCTTTTATATCTGTAGCTGAAACTCCCGGTGTATCATCTATATATATTTTGGCATCAGACAGTCTTGTCATGGCATCTACAAGTTTTTCCCAATCTTTTGGCTGAAGATTACCTGAAGTTACTCTTATATTATCTACTTCAGCTTCAGAACACAACATACGTTTTACAAGTTGTTTTTTTGACATTTCAAGCGAGAATATTGCAACACTTTTTTTTGCTTTTAAAGCAACATTTTGAGCAAAATTTAATGCCAATGCAGTTTTTCCCATTGATGGACGTGCTGCCAGAATAATCAAATCTGATTTTTGAAGTCCTGATGTTAAATCGTCTAAATCGTAAAAACCTGTTGTTACTCCTACTATTTCTTCTTTATTATTAAATCTTGTTTCTATATCTTCATAACTCGATACAACAAGTTCCTGAATCGGAATCAAATCTGTAGAATTTTTCTGTGAGGCTATATTAAAAATCATTTTCTGAGCATCATCGAGAACTTTATTTGTATCGTCATTTTCATAAGACATAGATACTATTTCCGAACCCGCATTAATAAGTGCACGTTTTATTTCTTTTTCCTGTATTATTTTTGCATAAAATTCAATATTACTTGTAGTAACAACATTAAGAGCAAGGTCATTAATATATGACCTTCCGCCAGCTTTTTCAAGTTCATCTTTATTTCTTAAATGTTCTGAGACCGTTACAATATCAATAGGTTCATTTTTTCTGAACAATTCAAGCATTGCGGTATAAATTGCCTTATGTGAAGGCTTATAGAAACTATCAGGGCCTAATATTTCAACAATACGACCTAAAGAATTAGCCGGATTGACAAGTATAGCACCAAGAACTGCTTCTTCTGCTTCCACACTTTGAGGCAATAACCTAAGCATGCCGTCATCAGTTTTTTTTGTTACTTTTGCTGCCATATTAATTCCGGTAATCTTTATTGTTGAACATATGCAGCAGAATTATTATTTTGTGTATTAGCGTTATTATAATCGATTACAGTTTCTTTTGCTCTGCTTTTTTGTTGTGAAATGTATTCCTGACCGTTTCTTACAATTCTATGTACTTGTTCTATATCACGTTCCAGATTATTAAGAACTTCTTCTACGTATGATTGAGCACCTTCTTTTATTTCCATAGCTTCTTTATAAGCATTTTTTCTAAGTGTATCTGCTTCTTCTATTGCTTTATTTTTCATTTCTTCGCAGCTTTCTTTTACCTGCTCTTGGATTTTAGATGCCTTTTCTCTTACTGCACGTATTAATTCCGACTCACTTAATATACTTGATGCGGTATTTTGAGCTTCTGATATAATTCTGTCTGCTCTGTTTTGAGCTTCCATATATATATCATCTCTTCTTTTTAGTATAGTTTCTGCTGTTCTTATTTCTTCCGGCAATATTGCTCTTATTTTACTTAATATATCCTGAACATCATCAGTATTCATAAACAAACAATAACTTCCAATATGGAATTTATTATCTAACAATTCATCTGCTTCGTCTATTAAATGACTTACCCTTAATTCTGTCATAATCATTAACCTTTCATATATTTTAATTCTAGATAATCTGCTACAGGTTCCGGAACAAATTTAGATATATCACCTTTCATTAATGCTATTTCTCTTACTGTACCGGAAGAAATAAAGTTATATTTCGGCTTTGTTATTAAAAAAACGGTATGAATATCAGAACTCAATGCACTATTTGCTTGTGATAACTGCATTTCATATTCAAAATCAGATACCGCTCTTAAGCCTCTTATTAAAACATTTGCATTTCGTTTTTTTGCATATTCTATTGTCAAACCGTCATAGCTATCAACTTCTACATTTGATATTCCTTTACAAGATTCTTTTATTAATTTTAACCTGTCTTCTAAAGGCAGAAAACTTTTTTTATTTACATTTACGGATACGACCAAAATTACTTTATCAAATATATCCGCAGCACGTTTGAGAACATCCAAATGTCCTTTTGTTATAGGGTCAAAGCTACCGGGATATATTGCAGTTTTCAATGTTATTCCTCTTTTTTGAAATACTAAGTATATTATATTCCAAGCATGTTTTATAGATTATTTTTCATGAAAAAATTTTTATGATTATTTACAATAAAATTCGTTCGAACAAAATTTTACGATAAACCCACAAGTGGTGTGAGTAAAATTTAAGGGAAAAGCCACATCCAAGGTATTACAAAAGAAGCACCCCAATGAAGTGAAGATAACTGAACCGGCAAAAGTGAGCACAATGGATAGCCGAAGGAAAAGCAAGAGCGAGCACAAAACAATTTCAAGACATCAAATGGAAGGTTGTGACACTAAATTAAATCATTATAATTAAGGATTATAACGGGTAAATTTACCGTCAAAATTCAAATGGATACAATTTTTACCGTTTTCTTTTGAAACATACAATGCTTTATCTGCTGCTTCTATTAAACCTTTAATATCATCTGCCGCATTCGGATATTCTGCAACACCTATACTTACTGTAGGTGAAATAACCACATCATTTGAAACATTAACCTTTATTTCACTAATTTTTTGTCTGATTCTTTCTGCTATTACAATGCCGTTTATTGCAGTTGTTTCCGGTAAAATTACCGTAAATTCTTCACCACCATACCTTGCTGCTATATCAACATGCCTGATGGTTTTTTGAATTGTAGCTGCAATTTCTTTTAGTACCATATCTCCGGCCAAGTGACCATAAGTATCATTGACTTTTTTAAAGTTATCTATATCAAACATTAACAACGTCAAAACGTGATGATATCTTTGGACTCTTTTTATTTCTGATTCCAAAAGTATATAAAAATGTCTGTGAATGTATAATTTAGTCAGTCCGTCTTTTGTAGCAAGTTCATACAATTGTGCATTATCAACCGCAATTGCTGCTTGATTTGCCAATGCTTCTACAAATTCTAAATCTTTCTTATTAAACAGTTTGCCGTTCTTTTTATTTGTTATATTAATTATCCCAATACATTCACCTTTAGCAATCAAAGGAACGCATATTAAAGACGATACATTAATATCACCTGACATTTGATTAAATCTCGGGTCAAGTCCTCCAAGGTTTGTTATTATTGATTTTCTTTCGGTAAATACTTTCCCTGCTATTCCGGTATCAGGCGACATTTTTCGGCATTCTATTACACCGTTATTTATAGCATCTTCATGGTCTTTTTCTTTTAATCCATAAACTACTTTTACCTGCAATGTATTATCAGAAGGATCATATAGCATTAACGACCCTTTTTCTGCATTTACAGTTTCTATTGCTTTATCAAGAATTACTCCTATTAATCTTTTCAAATCATCAATAAAGTTAACCGCTTGAGAAATATTATACAATATTGATAAATTATGAATAGTTTTATTTAAATCTTGTATTTGAGCTTCTTGTTCGTTATTTTTCACGAATTTATGTAAAATCGGTTCTATACAACTAAATACCTGATTCAAATATTTAAAATTTTCTTCAGTAAAATCAGAATCGTCTTGTTTTTTACTCAAAAAACATATACAAATCGGATTAGATTCATAATAAAATATTTTAATATATTCACTATGAAGTTTTTCTAAACCAGAAGCATTCCAAAATGATTTATAAATCAGAGTTCCGTCTTCAGCTGTAACTTTTATTAATTCATTATTTTCATACTGAAGAAAAGGAGCATTATCTTCACTAAATTCAAAATCAATATCATTGTCCGATTCTATATTTCTGGTTTCAAAATTTCCGTTATTATTTTTAAAGAATCTCACACATTTTAAATCGAGAGCATTCTTTATTATAAAACTTACTTTTGATAATAAATCCTCAATAGATATTGCTTGATTTGCAACCATATTTAAATCAAATAAATTATGCAACTCAAGAACATTTTTTTGTAAACTATATATTTTCTCTGTAAAATCCTGTGTCATATTGATATTGTATTACAAAATTATTTATTATTCTATTCTTAATTTTTATTTTTCAAAATATCCGCTAATCATTATATCTTTTTTCAAAAATTTTGTCGATTCAACTTTTAAATTGTAACAATCTGATATTTTATCAGCATGACCTCCATAGAATGAATTTATAGCATTATTATCCGCCATAATTTTGGGAGCGATAAACTGAATTAAACCGTCAACCAGATTATTTTTAACGAGAGAATAATTTAACCTTCCTCCCGCTTCAACCATAATACTATATATACCGTTATTATATAATTCAGACATCATCTCATTCAAATCTATATAGTTATTAATTTCAGAGCATTTTATGAAATGGATATAAGAAGGGAACTTTTTTATTTTTGCTTTAGGAGTTTTATCAGATGTAACTATAATTATTTTAGAATTATTATCGTAAATTTTAGAATTTTCAGATGTATTAAGATGTGTATCTATAATTATTCTAACAGGATTTCTGCCGTTTTTTAATCTGCAAGTCATTGAAGGATTATCTTTAATAACGGTTTGAGAACTTGTCAAAATGGCATCATAAAAATTTCTCAATTTTTGCACTTCATTTCTTGATGTTTCATCAGTAATCCATTTTGAATCATAAGAATGAGATGCTATTTTCCCGTCAAGAGTTGTAGCGGTTTTAATAGTCACATAAGGTTTTTGTTCAGTTTGATTTTTGATAAAAACTTTGTTAAGTTTTTTACATTCTTCTTCTAAAATACCCGACACAACTTCAATCCCGGCATTTTTAAGTTTCTCAATACCTTTTGACGAAACTTTGGGATTGGGATCTATCATACCTACAATAATTCGCTTAATACCTTTTTCTATAATTAAATCTGCACAAGGCGGAGTTTTTCCCCAATGTGAACAAGGTTCTAAATTTACTATAAGATTTTTACCTTTTAAATCATGTTTAGCATTCAAGATTGCATTTCTTTCCGCATGATTTTGTCCGTATTGTTCGTGATATCCTTGCGAAATTATATTAAAATCATCATCAAATATAACACAACCAACAAGAGGATTAGGTGAGACCTTTCCTGCCCCTTGTTCAGCTAATTTTATACATTTGCGCATTAATTTTTTATATTCAGATATCATTATTTAACCTTATTAAAAAAAGCATCGGTAATAATTTGAGAATATTTACCCTTTTCATTCAACGAAATTAAAATCAAACTTTTTCCGTTATCTGAATATGCGCATCCTACAATACCTTCTACAGATTTAAAAGGAAGGTTTGTAATTTCTCCGGTTACTTTTACATAAGGTATTTCCTGATTAAAACCATGCATTTTTGAAGATTTTGATACTATAAGATTCTCAAATCGAATAATTTTATATTGTTTTTTATTTAAAATTTGTTTTAATTTAGCTTCAAAGTTATTACTAGTTATATCACCTTTTGTAATAATATCTTCATCTCTTGGTTCAATAATAATCATTTTTTGACCTGAAGCATTATGCTCAGCAATTATCATTCTATTTTTAAGAATATTTAAGTTTTTTTCAACAACATATTCTTCGCCTATTTGAGACAAATCCGCAATATCTTTTGTTTTTTCAAGAATTTTTTCTTGAGAAGGGTTTTGATAATTATCTATTTTCTCTTTAATAAAATCAATTGCCCCAATGTATTTAAGTCCAAAAAAGACCAGAACTGCGATAATAATTTTAATTATTAAACTTAAACAACCTTTCATTAAAACTCCTTTATATTAATTTTTAGTTTAATTGAAATTAAGCTTATTTTATAATATATTATTAATATAATCAGAATTAATTATAGACATGATAAATAAAGAAATCAAGAACAATAACAGTCTGGAAGTTGATTATGAACTTGCGACACCTATGTTCAAGCAATTTCTGGAAATTAAAAGGAAATACCACGGAGTAGTTTTATTATACAGAATGGGAGATTTCTACGAAGGATTCTTTGAAGATGCCATACTGTTTAATAAAGTGTTGGGGTTAACTTTAACTCAAAAAGACGGAGGGGACCTTGGTAAAGTACCTATGGCAGGAATCCCTGTTAAATCTTTAAATACTTTTATTCCTAAATTACTTCAAAATAATTATAAAGTAGCTATTTGTGAACAATTAGAAAATCCAAAAGAAGCTAAAGGTTTAGTCAAAAGAGATATTGTTAAAACAATAACCGCAGGAACTATTACGGAAGTTAATTTATTAGAACCTACTTTAAATAATTATTTAGCTGCAGTTATAAATGTAAATAATGTGTATGGGCTGGCATATACAGATATTTCCACAGGAGAATTTAAGGTCACTAAAGGTTCTTTAAATGATATATTATCAGAACTTTCCAGAATTAAACCTTCTGAAATATTAACCCCCGTAAAAAAGCAAAAAATAATGCCATTTCAAATAGTTCCCGAAGAAAAAATAGACTTGCCTCAAGAAATAACATCATTATATCCTTGTACTAAGATGTCTTTATCTTCATTCTCGGAAGAAAATACCATAAAAGCATTAAAAACCGTATTTAAAGTTAATACATTAGAATCGTTCGGATTTGAAGAATTTAAACCGGCTTTTTTGGCGGCAGGTGCAATAATTGATTATATTAATGAAACTCAAAAAGGAATATTCCCTAAATTTGATGTTATAAAAGCATATTCTGTTTCTGAATACGTTTCTATAGACACAAATACCAGAAGAAATTTAGAATTGACAGAAACGAACAGAGATAAATCCAAATACGGAAGTTTATTCTGGGCTTTAGATAAAGCAAAAACACCAATGGGTGCAAGACTTTTAAAATCTTGGATTACACAACCCATAAAAAATATTGAAGAAATTAAAAACAGACAAGACAGTGTTGAAGAACTTATTACAAATTCACAAGGAAGATTAAATCTTGAAAATATTTTAGAAAGATTTTCCGATACTGAAAGACTTGCGGTTAAATTAACAAACGGAACTGTTACCCCCAGAGATTTACTTGCAATAAAAGATTCTCTTTCATTACTTCCTAATCTAAAATCCATATTTAATACATTTAATTCTAAATATTTAAAAGAGTTTAATTATGATATAAATGTACTTAATAATTTTGCATCAATAATAGCAAGAACAATAGATGAAGAAGCAACAAATAATTTAAAAACCGGAAAAACTATTAAGGATGAAGTTAATAGCGACCTTGATTATTACAGAGGACTACTCTGCGGCGGGGAAGAATGGATTAAAGAATTTGAACTTAATCAAAGAGAAAAAACAGGTATAAAAAATCTTAAAGTTAATTATAATAAGAATTTCGGGTTTTCAATAGAAATTTCCAAATCTAATACAATACCTATTCCAACAGAATATGTCAGAAGACAAACATTAACAAATGTCGAAAGGTATATAACCGAAGACTTAAAAAAACACGAAAATGACGTATTTTCAGCTCAATTTAAATCAACGGAACTTGAACAAAAAATATATAATGATTTAGTTGAATACTCGAAAGCATACGTAGATGATATAAAATCAATATCCAAATTTTTATCAAGAGCTGACGTATTATTATCATTTGCAAATACTGCAATAGAATCAAATTATATACGTCCTGAAATAGATAATTCAAACGAGTTATATATAAAAGACGGACGACACCCTGTAGTCGAAAAAATTTTACCGATGGGAGAATATGTTCCAAATGACTTAAAACTCATAGCAGACAAAAAACACTATGAAGATACACAATTTATGATACTTACCGGTCCGAATATGGCAGGCAAGTCAACATATATGAGACAAAACGCTTTAATAGTATTAATGGCACAAATAGGTTCATTTGTTCCTGCTTCATATGCAAGAATCGGTATTGTAGACAAAATATTTACAAGAGTAGGGGCATCTGATGACTTATCTTTGGGACAATCTACTTTTATGGTTGAGATGTCTGAAACTGCATATATTTTAAATACTGCTACTGAAAAAAGTTTAATTTTACTTGATGAAATAGGAAGAGGAACTTCAACATATGATGGCGTTGCTATTGCTTGGTCTGTAGCTGAATATATTGCCACTAAAATAAAAGCAAGAACTATTTTTGCAACACACTATCATGAATTAAATGTTATGCCTAAATCAATAGACAGTATAAAAAATTATAGAATAACACTTTCAGAACAAGACGGTGAAATTCAATTTTTAAGAAAGGTAATAGAAGGTTCCGCAAGCAAAAGTTACGGAATACATGTTGCTAAAATGGCAGGGCTCCCTGAGTCTGTTGTAACTAAAGCTCAAAGCTTAATGACAAAAATGCAGAAAGATTATTCAAAAGATTTATCCGGCAGAAAACAAAAAAATAATTTACCTGAAGTACCTCAACTTACATTATTTCAGGAGTAAAATATAAGTATTATGAAACAAATTGCTTTAATAAATCATGGATGTGCTAAAAATCTTGTAGATTCAGAATTAATGCTTGGCAACCTTATTCAAAACGGTTATAAAATTACTCTTGATGAGGCTAAAGCAGATATAGTTATAATAAATACTTGTTCTTTTATTCATGATGCTGAAAAAGAATCCGTATCATCAATATTTGATATGATACAAGCAGGTAAAAAAGTTATCATAACAGGATGTCTTCCTCAAAAGCATAAAAAAGAACTTCAAAAATTAATTCCTGAAGCCATAGCGTTTATAGGTACTTCTGACATGAATAAAATTGTTGATGTTATAAAAAATATTGAAAATGGTTCAAAAGATGAATATGTAGTAAATGAAACACCTTTATATAATTATCCTGAAAATATAAAACGTCAACAAATAACAATGGGGGCAAGTTCTTATATAAAAATAGCGGAAGGTTGTGATTTTAACTGCGGTTATTGCATTATCCCAAAACTAAGAGGACCATATAAATCAAGAAAAATAGAAAATATTGTTAATGAAGCAAAAGAACTTGCTCTAAAAGGTGTATCTGAAATTGTATTAATTGCTCAAGATACTTCAAGTTACGGTAAAGACATTTACTCTAAACCTTCTTTAAGTAAACTTTTAGAAGAACTGAATAATATTGAAGAATTAAATTGGATAAGAATTATGTATACTTATCCGTCGTTACTTTCTGATGAACTTTTGGAAACAATTAATCGATTAGATAAAGTTGTGAAATATATAGATGTTCCTCTTCAACATGTCAGCAAAAATGTTTTAGAACAAATGAACAGGCCAATTATGGACTATAAACAACTTATAAAAAGAATTAGGAAATTTATTCCAAAAGCAGGAATCAGAACAACATTTATTGTTGGATATCCAACTGAAACAGAAGAAGATTTTAAAGAACTTTGTGATTTTGTCAAAGAGATGAAACTTGACAGAGTAGGTGTTTTTGAATTTTCAAAAGAACAAAACACTAAAGCATATAAACTTAAACCTCAAATTAATGCAAAAGAAAAACGAAGAAGAAAAAATATTTTGATGAAATTACAACAAAATATTTCAAAAGAAAATAATAAAAAATTAATAGGTAAAAAGATTGAATGCATTACAGAGGCAATAAACCAAGATGGGATTATTGTCGGAAGAACGTATAAAGACGCACCTGAAGTTGACGGATTAATTTACATTAAAACCAATTCTGACATTATACCCGGTGATATAATAAAAGTTACAATAACAGATGCCATTGAATATGACCTTATCGGTGAATTTTAAATACTTCTCTTATTGATATTTTAAAATCCGGTTTTAATACTCCAACTTCAGTAATAATACCTGAAATAAGTTCATTGGGAGTTACATCAAACGCAGGATTAACTACATTTACACCTTCAGGACATATTAATTTTGAATTAACAATCATTACTTCATCTTTAGAACGTTCTTCAATTGGAATTTGAGAACCCGAATCTATTGAAATATCAATAGTTGACAAAGGTGCAGCAACATAGAATGGAATATTATGATATTTAGCTGCAATAGCAAGAGTAAAAGTTCCGATTTTATTTGCAGTATCACCGTTTGAAGCAATTCTGTCAGCTCCAACTACAACAAAATTTATCATACCTTTAGACATAAAATAAGAACACATACCATCAGTAATTAGTGTTGTAGGAATACCGTCTTGAGTAAGTTCCCAAGCAGTAAGCCTTGCACCTTGCTGACGGGGACGTGTTTCATCAGCATAAACCTTTATTGATGAATCATTTGCATATGCACTTCTAATAACACCTAAAGCAGTACCATAACCGACAGTAGCTAAAGCTCCCGCATTACAATGTGTTAAAATTCCGGCTCCATTAGGAACCAATCTTGCACCATTTTCACCTATTTTTTTATTAATTTCAATATCTTCATTTTCAAGTTTTTTGGCATTAATTTTCAAAACTTCAACTATATCATTAACAGAACCTATAGTATTTTTAGCTAGTTCTATTTGTTTATTTATAGCCCATGCCAGATTAATAGCAGTTGGTCTTGATGATTTCAAATAATCAGCTTTTTGCTGAAGTTGGTGTAAAAAATCATCTTTATTATCAATGTGTGATAAATTAATTGCCCCAAGTGCTATTCCATGTGCACCTGCAATACCTATTGCCGGCGCTCCTCTTACTATCATATTTTTAATAGCAAAATACATGTCTTCTAATGTTTCTATATCTACTGTTTTAAATTTATATGGTAAAACTGTTTGGTCTATCATTCTTGATTTATTATTTATCCACTCTATAGTTTTTATCTTTGATTCAAATGTCATAAATTCCTCAAATTATTTTTTACTTATATATTGTAAAACAGACATGGTCAAGAATGCAGAAAACATATTTAAAAGTGCACTTAATAATGAAATAAATAAAATCATTGGAAGAACAAAACCAAAATTTACCATTAAAACTTTAACCCATAAAAAGGATTGAGCTTTAAAAATGATATTAACAAGCGAAGCAAAAGGAAAGAAAATTACAGATAAGCCCAAAAATGAAATACAACCAATAATAGCTCCCATAATTAAACATTTATCCATTTCAAGTGTTTTAATAATATCTAATTTTCTAAGATAAATAATGATAAAAGGAGCACAAATTAACATTTGAATTAAAAAAATAGTCTGAGTAAACAACGGTATTAGAGCAAAAATACCTAAAATAGCCCCAACTATAAAAGAACAAACAGAAATAATTTTTAAAAATGTTTTATTAAGCATCTATTTTCTCCAAATTAACATATCCCCGAGAAAAACACAGAGCAATAGCAATAGAATCAACTGTATCATCCAGTTTTGGCAATTTTTTACATTTAACAGACATTTGAACAATCTTTGCAACTTCTTCTTTTGTAGCTCGTCCATATCCGGTTATCATTTGTTTAACTTCTATCGGGGTAAATTCAAAAATCGGTATAGAATTTTTCTCTAATACTGATAATATTACCCCCCTTGCTTCGGCAACAGGGATAATTGTTTTTTGATTCTTAAAGTAAAAAAGTTTTTCAATGCATGCAACATTAGGTTTGTATTTATCAATAATAGTTTGCATATCACTTTCAATTTCAAACAGACGTTGAGCATCAGTTTTATCTTTGTCAGTTTGTATAGAACCTGATGCAAATAAAAAATTTTCTTCATTTTCTTTATCTATAACCGAGTATCCGACAATAGCAAGTCCCGGATCTATTCCTATAATTCTCATTCTTCTATTATAATGAAGATTTTTTTTAAATCCATTTTTTTATTATATTTAACATAAATTAAAAATTTATGGTCTGATTCTATCCATTAATCTTGGGAATGGAATAGTTTCACGGACATGATTAAGATTACAAATCCAAGCGACAGTTCGTTCAATACCCAAACCAAAACCTGCATGAGGAACACTGCCGTATTTTCTTAAATCTAAATACCAGTCAAAGATTTCTTCAGATAGCCCATTTTCTTTAATTTTAGCCCTTAATTTATCAAGGTCATCCTCTCTTTGACCTCCACCAATCATTTCACCATAACCTTCCGGAGCAATAACATCTACACAAGCAGCTTTATTACCGTCTTGCTTCATATAAAACGCCTTAACGGCCATGGGATAATGATGTATCATAACAGGTTTGTCAAATTCCTCTGATATGAGAGTTTCTTCATCACCGCCAAAATCTTCACCCCAAGGAGTATCGTTACCCTTTTTGTGAAGTATTTCAATAGCTTCATCATAAGTAATTCTGGGAAACGGACGCTTTATATTCTCAAGTTTTGAAATATCTCGCTCTAAAGTTATTAAATCATCTTTATTATGTTCAAGAACTTGAGCAACAATATATTCAATAAATTCTTCCGCTAAATCCATATCATCATATATATCAGCAAAAGCAATTTCAGGCTCGACCATCCAAAAC
>CANQOM010000027.1 GCA_947625445.1 Candidatus Gastranaerophilales bacterium | reverse complement strand
GTAATGACTATTATGCGTCAATTTTATTAAATGCATTTAAAGAAGCAAATATTAATACAGAATATATGGTACAAGACCAAAATCGTGCAACCACTGTAAAAACAAGAATCTCAGGCTCATGCTCTCAATCTGTCACACAACAGATAGTAAGAATTGATAGGGAAACTATCGAACCCGTTTCTCAAGATATTGAAAACAAAGTTATTCAACAAATGGAAAAAGCAATTCCGTTACATGATGCGGTGATTTTATCTGATTATAATATAGGTTTATTAACAAATAACATAATTAACAAAGCTATAGAATTATGTAAAAAGTACAATAAAATTATAGTCGTTGATGCCCAAAAAGATTTAGAACGATATAGCGGTGTAACATCTATGACACCAAATCAACCTGATACGGAAAAAGCCGTAGGATTCTTTATTAAAGATGAAGAAACACTAAAAAAAGCCGGAGAAGAGTTATTAAGGAAAACAAAAGCAGAATCAGCGTTAATAACACTTGGCGGGGATGGCATGGCATTATTTGAAAGAAACGGCAATTATGAAAAGATTCCGGTATTCAATAAGACTGATGTTTTTGATGTTACGGGTGCAGGAGATACAGTTGTTGCTACATATACACTGGCACTGGCAGGTGGATTAAGCAAGAAAGATGCAGCTATATTAGGAAACCTTGCGGCAAGTATTGTTATCAGATATTTTGGATGTGCCACTACCAACATTGATATTCTTAAATCTACATTTTTACAAATGGACGATAATACATTTACTATAAAAAAATGAGGAGACATTATGAACATTTTTAAAAAGTTAAAACCTACCGATTATATTATTATATTAGGTATTTTAATATTACTTATAATCGGAACTCTTGCGGTGTTAAAAAAGAAAAACTTTTCAAAATTACCCATCGAAAAAGAATCAACAATACAATTTGAAGTATTTTTCAGAGGAGTCACAATATCAGACAATGTTGTACCTTTTAGCCAAGGGGAAGACGCATTTATAACAATAAGAAATGTACCTTATACAAAGCTTAAGATTATAGGAATAGACGGAAGACCAAGAATGAAAGTTATACCTTCAAATAATAAAGAAGGATACTTAATTGTTGAAGATGTTGCAACCCCAAATCTTTATGATTTCATATTAAGACTTGAAGATAAAGCAAAAAAGACTCCTGACGGATTTGTTGCAGGCGGAAATAAAATAAAAATGGGTATTCCTGTTGTTATTGAAGGAGAAAAATATAAATATTCAGGAACAATATCACGAGTTGTGGAAGTAGAAGAATCTCAAGTTCCTGAGGATAGTGAAAATAGTAAGGAACCTAAAACTAAATAATGAAAATTTTAGATTCGTATTTTTTTAATCTTATAAATTCGGGTCTTGCTTTTATTCAAAGCAAGACCGGTATTATTAAACAAAATAGCTATATAATTAGTCATTTAGACATTTTAATACTATTCTTTATTATATCTTTATATATTGTATCAGTTTTTGCACAAACAAATTTAATAGGATGTATATCTTTCTTTATTCCGATTTTAGTTGTTATAAATGTAATTTTAACATCGGGAGAAAAAATTGAACTTGAGAAATGCAACATATATATAATTATATATTTATTAATTTGTTTAATTTCTAATTTAACTTCAACAATGCCTGCGCAAAGTTTTTATGGATTCTCAAAAACTTTAATGTATATTGGATTTTATTTTGCACTATGCCAATTTTTAAAAAATAATAAAAAATACATAGTGATTTTACTTAGTGTAATAGCAATCTTAGTAAGCTTTGAAAGTTTTATAGGAATTATACAAAATACTCTGAGAGTTGAGAATATATCAACATGGCAAGATGTAAGTTATTTAAATCCTGAAGATGTATTATCAAGGGTATATGGGACTTTAAAACCGTACAATCCTAATCTTCTGGGCGGTTATCTTGTTTGTTCAATATCTTCCATTCTTGGAATTATAGCTTACATGTATAATAAAAAATTCTATAAATTTTCAATATTAAGTGCTATATTATTCTTTATCTCAGCATTTGCAATATTTTTAACCGGATGCAGAGGTGCTTATCTTGCACTATTTGCAATTTTTATAGGAATAATTTTGGCATCACATCAAATTATATTCAACAATTATGAAAAATATAAAAATATGTGGAAAAAGCTGATAAGCATTTGCTCTATATTTTGTATAGGTTTTATGCTATTTAATCAAAAAATATTTCAACGATTAATGTCTATATTTATACTGAGAGGAGATTCTTCAACATCATTCAGAATGAATGTGTATCATTCTTCAATTCAAATGTTTCAGGATAACTGGCTTTTTGGAATAGGAGTAGGGAATAAAGTATTCAGAGAAATATACGGACTTTATATGCTATCCGGATTTGATGCCTTGAGTTGTTACTGTATCTTTCTTGAAATGGCAGTAGAAAGCGGAATTTTCTCTCTAATCGCTTATCTTTTATTTATAATTTCAAT
Organism: Candidatus Gastranaerophilales bacterium; assembly: GCA_947625445.1. GTDB lineage: Bacteria > Cyanobacteriota > Vampirovibrionia > Gastranaerophilales > Gastranaerophilaceae > Avigastranaerophilus. The sequence continues at coordinate 11,135 of CANQOM010000027.1, read as the reverse complement.
TCTTAAATCAGGAATATGTACTTTTATAGAAAGTAAAGACATATATTTTAAAGTATTACTATTTGTACCAATAATATCCATAATTGCAGTAATGTGTCATGGGCTATTTGACACAATATATTTCAGACCTCAAGTTCAATATATATTTTGGACTATGGCTGCAATATTAACAGTATTAACAAGAGAACAGAAAAGAGAACAATGAAAATACACGAATATCAAGCTAAAGAAATATTTAAAAATTACGGAATCAAAATACCAAATTCCATATTATGTGAAAGAAGAGAAGATATTGAAACATTAATAAACAAAGCTTCAATTCCATGCGTTATAAAAGCACAAGTCCATTCAGGTGCAAGAGGTAAAGCAGGCGGAGTTAAAGTCGCAAAAGATAAAACAAGCGCCATAGAAATTGCCAATAATATTTTAGGAATGGAATTAAAGTCTTCTCAGGCAGGGGTCAAAAAAGTTAATAAAATTCTTATTGAGGATTGTGTTGATATAAAAAAAGAACTTTATTTAAGTCTTACATTTGACAGATTAAATGAAGGGATATCATTAATTATCTCAACAGAAGGCGGAATGGATATTGAAGAAATCGCAAAAACCGCTCCGAAAAAAATATTAACTCAACTCATCACTGAAGATTTTAATCCTGAAAAAATTGTTAAAGACATGGGATTTAATGATAAAATTAATTCTCAAATATGTGACATAATAGGTAAATTGTACAAAATTTGCAAAGAAAAAGATGCTTCATTAGTTGAAATAAATCCGCTTGTAATAACAAATCAAGATGAAGTAATAGCAATAGACGCAAAAATGAATTTTGACGACAATTCACTTTTCAGACAGGAAGATATACTAAAATTAAAAGATGAAACAGAAGAAAATCCATTAGAATTAGAAGCTCAAAAATTCGGATTAAATTACATAAAACTGGATGGGACAATAGGATGTATGGTTAACGGAGCAGGGCTTGCAATGGCTACAATGGATATAATACGTTTAGCAGGCAAAGATGCAGCTAATTTCTTAGATGTGGGCGGAGGAGCAAGCAGTGAAAAAATAGAAAAAGCTTTTAAAATCCTTATTTCTGATAAAAATTTAGAAGGAGTATTTATAAATATATTTGGCGGTATTTTGAGATGCGATTTTTTGGCAGAAGGTGTAAAAAATGCCATACAATCATTAAAGATAGATATTCCTGTCATAGTAAGGATGGAAGGAACAAATAAAGCCCAAGGAGCTGAAATTTTAAACAATTCTGGGTTAAAATTTAAGGTAGTTAATGATTTAAATGAAGCAATAGAGGTAATAAGAAAAATATAATGTCAATATATATAGATAAAAATACTAAACTGATAGTACAAGGAATAACAGGAAAAGAAGGTTCTTTTCATGCAAAAAGTTGTTTGGAATACGGGACAAAATTAGTAGGCGGAGTAACTCCAAACAAAGGCGGCAGCCAAATACTTGGAGTAAACGTATATAATAGTGTAAAAGAAGCTCAACAAAAATTACAAGCAGACGCAAGTATAATATTTGTACCTGCAAGATTTGCCCAAGGAGCAATAATTGAGGCTGCAGAAGCAGGAATTAAACTTATAGTATGCATAACAGAAGGAATTCCTGTATACGATATGATTAATGTAAAAAAAATTGTAAAACAAAACGGAGCAAGATTAATAGGTCCAAATTGCCCCGGTTTAATAACACCTTTAGAATCCAAAATAGGAATAATGCCTTCAAACATTCATAAAAAAGGAAATGTAGGAGTTGTTTCAAGAAGCGGAACATTAACATATGAAGCAGTATATCAGTTAACACAATTAGGTCTGGGACAATCAACCTGCATTGGAATAGGAGGAGACCCAATAATAGGAACAAGTTTTATAGACGTTCTAAAAGAATTTCAGGATGACCCGAATACTGATGCAATATGTATGATTGGAGAAATAGGCGGAAGTGCGGAAGAAGAAGCTGCAGATTTTATAAAAGATTATGTAACAAAACCGGTAGTAAGCTTTATAGCAGGGTTAAGCGCACCTGAAGGCAAAAGAATGGGACATGCCGGTGCTATCATCTCCGGAGGAAAAGGTAGTGCATCCGGAAAAATGAAGGCACTAACTTCTTCAGGAGTATATGTATGTAAAAATCCGGCAGATTTAGGCATAACAATTAAAAATGTTTTAAAAGACAGAGGATTATTAAATGATTGAAAAGGCTAAACAAGAGCTTGAAAAACTTTTAAACGGAAATAAAAATTTTGTTAATTCAACACCGACTTTAAAAAATATAACACTTGAAACACTAAATAAATATGCATTTCATCAAGAACCCTATGCTTGTGTTTTAACTTGTTCTGATTCAAGAGTTGTTCCTGAAATAATTTTTGACTGCGGAATAGGAGAATTATTTGTAATAAGAGTTGCAGGAATGACAACAGGAGCAAATGTTGTTGAAAGTATTGAATATGCAGTAAAAAAACTGAAAGTTTCTCTATTAATTCTTTTAGGTCATGACGATTGCGGGGTCATGAAATACGCAAAAGAACACTACCCGGAACCAACTGAACATTTTTCTTCTATATTAAAGTGCGTATATCCGGTATTAGATAAAAAAGAAGATATTACTTGTCACAATTTTTTTGCTCAACAACATACAATTTGGGTAGAAGATTATCTTATGAAACATTCGGTTATTATAAATGAAGCAGTAAAAAACAATAAATTATACATAGCAAAATGCCATTTCAATCATTCTACGGGAATTGTTAATATTATTGATAATTAATCGGCATCATAGAATTTAAATCCATTCATTGTTGATTTAATATAATCAAAGAAAGATTTACCTTCTTTCATATCAGGTTCATTAAATTCACCTAAAAGTTTACCGTTTTCTTTACTATATATTTTTGTTTTAGATAATTCCTCAAATTCATAATATTTTTTTCTGTCTTTTATATCTTTAGTAATTTGTTCGTTATTTTTTTCATTTGCTGCAATTTTTGCGGCATTTTGTAATGCTTGAACCTTATCACTAAATGAATAATAGCTCCATTCTTTTTTTGTAACATAAAATTTATTTTCTTTATCAGAAAGAGTATAAGAAACAAAATCTAAAGAATTTATTTTTTTAATATACTCTTCAACTTTAGTAATATTCTTATCGGCATCTTTAGAATTTGATAATTTTGCTACCGAGTATATAGCAATTGCTATTGAACTAAAGAAAATAATTATAGGAATTATAATAAAATTAAATACAATCCAAAATATAGTCTGTTTCTTTTGAGATTCATTAAATTTATCAATATTATCATATTTTTTATTTTTATATGCCCATTCATTTCCTTTTAAACCGCATATTAATAAAAATAAAATATTCCAAGGAGTAAAGAAAAGTATTAAATGCAAAAGAGGAATATATGATTTATTAAATAAACCCCATATCCAGGTACCTAAAAATGCTCCCCAGTTAAATTCTTTTGTAAAATCATAAGGAAGTTCTGAAGTCAATTTCCCTTTTTTTAAAAACAGAACTAAATCAATTATAAATACAACACCAAATAATACTAACATATATTTGAAAGGTAAAAGAAATCCAAAATATGATATAAGTAATAATGCAGAAGTTATTATATTAATACATATATTAACTTTGCCATTAATATCATTCAATCTTCTTATTGCATTTGAAATAGATAATACCCCTATTATAAGTGTACCTATAAGTATATATGCTTTAAAAAATGGAGAAAAAGAGTAAAACAGTTTATTTGTATTTAATAAATCACTATAAGAATTAATTTTTATAAATATTGAAGTTTGAAAAGGTATTGAAACAAACATATAAAAACACGCTAAATAAATTATGTTAAGGAAATAATCTCTTCTTCCCATAAATCCTTCAAATGAAAATAATTTATTATTAATTTCTTTCATTATAAAATCTCCTAATTTAATCTAATGTCACAACTTTATAAAGAAATCACTCGGACATTCTTAATACATAGTATTATATTACATTTTTTTAATTTATTATCATATACAAATATTAAGCTTATTTAATCTAGTGTCGCAATATTTTACTTGCTATTTTGAAATTACTATGCGCTCAGTCATCCTACAATGCTATAGTGCTTCCTTTTAACACCTTCGGTGTACCCTTAAAAATTTGCTCGGACAAAATATTGTTATAATCCTTTTTTTTATGTAAAATTTTGAATAAGAAACGGAGAAAATAAATGGTTAATTCAATCAGATTAAGAGATTTTGAAATCGGAAATAAAAAATTAACTGTTCTTGCAGGTCCATGCGCAATAGAATCAAAAGATATATTATTCAAAACTGCTGAATATTTGAAAGAATTAACATTAAAACTTGATATAAATTTTGTCTTTAAATCATCCTATGATAAAGCAAACAGAAGTTCAATAAACTCATACAGAGGGCTTGGAATTGAAGAAGGGCTTAAATTATTAAAAGAAGTAAAAGAAGAATTTAATATCCCAATAGTAACAGATATACATGAATCAGCTCAAGCTCAAATGGCAGCAGAGGTTGCAGACATAATTCAAATTCCTGCATTTTTGTGCCGTCAAACTGATTTACTTGTTTCTGCAGCAAAAACAAATAAAATTATTAATATAAAAAAAGGACAATTTCTATCACCCTCACAAATGAAATCAATTGCACAAAAAGTAATTGATTCAGGGAATAATAAAGTTACTATAACAGATAGAGGTGTAACTTTCGGGTATAATAACTTAGTTTCTGATATGAGAACAATACCTATAATTCATGAAATGGGTTACCCCATAATATTTGATGCAACACATAGCGTACAATTACCCGGCGGTTGCGGGGAAAGTTCATCCGGAGAAAGAAAATTTGTTCCTGTTTTGGCAAAATCAGCAGTAGCCGCAGGCGCAGACGGTTTATTTTTTGAAGTTCATCCTAATCCTGATTGTGCACTCTGTGACGGGGCTAACATGATTAATTTTGAACAGGCAAAAGAAATATTTAAAATTACAAGAGATATTTATAATCTGGTTAATAACATATAATTATTGAACAACATACCTTGCTTGTGCCCAAGGATAGCCTTTGATTATCTGCCAATTATCTTTTATGATTAATGAAGAACAGTAATTTCCGTTTTTTAATCTGTTGCAGTTATTATCATTTTCTTCTGTTATAAGTTGTTCTCTTGAATATTCATGCCCATAAGGGAAAAATTGACCTTCCCAATCAGGATGTTTATTATTTTGAATCCAATATTCAAATAAGAAAATATCTCTTGCTACAACATTTAATCGTTTTTTTCCGTTAGTATCAATATAAAAATAAACAACTTTATAATCATCATTAGAACTTGTTTGGATAGCAACAAAAGCACCATCATTTAAAAAGAATCTTGCCCATAAAGAACTTAAACTTCGGGGAGTTCCGTTTAGTTCCTTAAATTCAAAATCACAAGTATCTTCAGTAGAATTTTTGCAATCTTTTGCAATAGATAAAACAGTGCTTAAATATTCTTTATAAAAGTTATACGAAGCATTTTCAACAATACCGTCATTAACTTCCCAGCTATGCACATTTCCGTTAAGTCCCTCAGAAGTTTTAAATGCTTGAGTCATTGTAGAGTACATCTTTTTCAGTCTTACAACAGTTTCATTCTTTTTATAGTCAGCAACTATAGTTCCTGCAGTAAGAACGAATACAATCCCCAGAATTACTAATGTAATAAGTGTTTCTGATAATGTATTACCTCTTTTAAAGTTTTTATATTTATAATTTTTCAAGAAAAAACTCCGATATTTATTTAACAAAGCAAGCATATTTATCAACTACTGAAAAAAGCTCTTGTTTTTCAGAATCATCTAAAGTTACCAACGGTTTTCTGACATACTCATTAATTAAACCGAAGTGAGCCAGTGCCGACTTAACAGGTACGGGATTTGGTGCCATAAAGATTTTTCTGAAAAGCGGATAAAGATTTAAATGGATTTTTAAAGCTTCCTGAACTCTTCCTGATTTAAATGCGTTAACCATATTTTTAATTTCTTTACCTGCTATATGTGAAGCAACACTTATTACTCCGTGTGCACCTAATGACATCATTGGCAGTGTTAAACTGTCATCACCACAATAAATTGTAAAATCTTCAGGACATAAAGATTTTATATCACTTATTAAATCTAAGTCAGAGTTACTTTGTTTAACCGCAACAATATTTTTAAATTCCTTAGCGAGTTTGCTGACTGTAGCAGGGAGCATATTAACACCCGTTCTTCCGGGAATATTATAAAGAATAACAGGCAAATCCACACTGCTTGCAACGGATGAGAAATGCTCATACATTCCCTTTTGAGAAGGTTTATTATAATAAGGCACAACAGTTAAAATAGCATCTGCGCCTAATTCTTTAGCTTTTAACGATGATGAAACGGCAGTTTCCGTTGAATTAGAACCTGCTCCCATTATTATTTTTACTCTGCTATTAACTACTTTTTTTACAAAAGAAAATATCTCTGCTTCTTCATCATGTGACAATGTAGGTGTTTCACCTGTTGTACCAGCAACAAGTATCGCATCGGAACCTGTTTCAATTAAATGGTTTACTAACCTTTCAAGTGCATTATAATCAACAGACAAATCTTCTTTAAAAGGAGTAATCATTGCGGTAATAACTTCACCTAAATCATATCTCATAAATAATCTCCTTAGAATACCTGCATTTCAATGACTTTTTCAGCGATTCTTACAGTATTTAAAGCTGCTCCAATCCTTAAATTATCAGCAACACACCAGAAAGAAATTGCATTATCAAAAGCGATATCTTTTCTGATTCTGCCAACATAAACAGGGTTGGTTCCTGCCGCCATTACAGCAGTAGGAAATTCATAATTTGCTATATCATCAATTACTTCAACACCCCAAGCTTTTTGAAGAATTTCTCTTGTTTTTTCAGGAGTAATTTCTTTTTCAAATTCTACGGTGACCGCTTCAGAATGACCAATAAATACAGGTACTCTGACCGCCGTACATGAAATCGGTGTATTCGGATTTAAATGAAGGATTTTTCTTGTTTCATTTGTAACTTTCATTTCTTCTTTTGTATACCCGTTCTCACAGAATACATCAATTTGAGGAATACAATTATACGCAATCGGTTTTTTAAATACCTTATTTACGAACGGTTTATCATCATTAACTGCAATAGTATTTTCTTTTAATTCATTTATAGCTGCAAGACCCGCACCTGAAACAGATTGATATGTACTTACAACCATTCTTTTTATTCCCGCATAATCATGTAAAGGTTTTAAAACAAGCATTAACTGAGATGTAGAACAATTCGGATTGGCAATAATTCCTTTATGAGTTCTTATATCCTCATCATTAACCCCTGCTATAACGAGCGGAACATCCTTTTCCATTCTAAACGCACTTGAATTATCAATGTAAACCGCACCTCTTTTAACTGCTTCTTTTGCCAAAGCTAAACTTGTAGAACCGCCTGCAGATGCTAACACAATGTTTATTCCTTCAAATGCATCCGGAGTCGCTTCTATTACCGTATATTTCTTTCCTTTAAACTCTAACTCTTTACCTGCGCTTTTTTTACTTGCAAGAAATTTTATATCTTCAAAAACTACATTGTTTTCTTCTAAAATTTGTAAAATATTTCTACCAACTACACCTGTTGCGCCAAGTACGCCTATTACGGGTTTTCTCATTTTTCCTACCTCACTATATACATTGAAATTATCTGATAAATTCAATAATAATACAAGTTTTTTAAGATTTATATTTTATTATTGTAAACAAATATTAAATATTAATAACAATTTAATAAAGATATATTCATGTATACTTTACGAATGCGCAAAAAGGTTGTATAATAAATTTTGTTATTAATGTTTCGGCTAGTGTAAATATTGCAAGTTCTTAAATCTTACATTTAAACTTGCATTTTTTTTGTCAAATTTTACAAGAAACATTATCTCCTGAGATATACTCTTCAAGACTTTTTACAGTCATATTTAAAATTCGATTTACCGCTTCTTTTGTATCATAAGCAATATGTGGTGTTGCTATAACATTTTTAAGATTAAGAAGTTTATTATTTATTAAAGAAGTTCTCAAATTTTTAAAATTAATATTTTCTCCAGGACGTTTATTTGAAATCGTTTCTTCAAACTCAAGCACATCTAATGCGGCACCTTTTATTTTATTATCCAATAAAGCATCATATAATGCCTCGGTATCAATCAATTCACCTCTGGCAGTATTTACTATTACGGCATTTTCTTTCATTAATGCTATTTTTTGAGAATCAATTATATGATAAGATGTTGTAGTTAAAGGGGCATGTAAACTTATAATATCTGATAGCTTACATAAAGTATCCAAATCAGTGTATTTTATATTATATTCTTCTTTTAATTTTTCATTTTCAAAAACATCATAACAAATAACATTCATAGAAAATCCTTTAGCAATTTTAATGGCTTTAGACCCAATAGAACCTGTACCTACAATACCTATTGTTTTATCATAAAGCTCCATTCCAAAAGTTTCAGGATACATATCACCGTTTTTTAATTCACTTTCCCCGTAACATATCCTTCTTACAAGATTTAACAATATTCCGAAAGAATATTCAGCAACAGTGTAATCTCCATAATGTGGAGTATTGGCAACTATTATATTTTTTTGTGTACAATAATCAGTATCAATATGACTATAACCTACAGAACGAGTGAGAATTAATTTTAAATTTTTGAATTTATCAACAGTTTCTTTATTAAGCCTTGAACCTGTAAAAACTGATATAATTTCAGCGTTTTCTTCTAAATAGGATAAATCTGTATCAGAATTTAATTCTTCTTCTTTAAATTCTAAATTAAACTTGTCATAAAGTTCTTTCTCAAAAAAATCACGTTCATATTGTTTTATGTCATAAAAAATAATAGTATTCATAATGCTCTCCTATTCAATAAATTTATCAAAAATGAATAGAATTTAAATTAGCCTGTAAGCGAATAAAGGGCATATTTTTTAATCTAATGTCGCAATTTTGGATATATCCTTAAAAATTTAATCGGGAATTTTAATAATTTTTCAGATTTTAAAAGAAGCAGAGAACTTTATTTTCTGATTAATAATTTCATTTTGAGTATAATGTCTGGAGGCATTAATCTCAAACTCTAAATTATTTTTACTTTTTTTAGGTTTATAAGTTAAAGCAAGCTCATTTTCCAAATTTTCTTGAGTAACATTTCTAATAAGCTTTGTTTTTACAAACAAAGAATCAGTAAGTTTATATTCCGGAATAAAATATAGATTAGTATCAGTATTATTCGCATTGGAATAATGATTTTGAGCAACCTGAACATTGAGTTTTAATCTTTTAAAAGAGTATTCGCTAAAAAACCCGCTGCTGGTTTTATTGCAATCTAAACCTTCATTTGCATATACCGCACTTCCTAAGATAAAACTGCCTGCTTTTTTGGGAAGGTTTATAGAATTAGAAGATAACATGGCACCGCCTGAAGTATGATTATCATATGAAGAAGCAAAAGAACCTGCTGAAACATTTATTGAATTACCTTTATATGATAATACAGAGCCGGCATTATATTTTGACTCATTGGATTTTACAAATAATACAGAAGTTCCTAAAGAATCATTAAGTTTAGACTGCCCGAGTGATGCAGATAGACATGGAGAAATCTTAATATTAAGACTCTGCGAATTTACAACATCAGGAATTAAAGGCATTTTATTTGTTGCTTTATTAGCATTTATAAAAGATTTTGAACTATCCCATATCATATTTTCAGCTTTTATTTTATTTTCAATATTAAACTGAGTTTCATTAACCTGAAGTTTAAATACCTTATTATTTACAGAATCTATAGCATCATCATCAATATTATCCAGGTTCAATTCGACTGCATTGGCTTCATATCTGTCTGAAATATCTTTTATGGCATTTTGTTCAAAATCTTTGTTTTCCTCTTCCAAATAAACATCATTATATTCTTCATTTATTTCAAAAGTTTCAATATAATGACTAAAATCCTTAAAAGTTTGAGGATTTTTATCTTCTTGAATGTCTTTTGCATATGTCGGACATATCCAATAAATTAATGTTATTATTAAAAATGTAATCTTTTTCATACTTACATTTTGATGTAAAACCTGTTTAAATTCAATCCATAAAAAATACCAAATAATTTGTATTATAAATTGTCCGATTATATTTTTTTGATAATCGAAGTTGTGAGAGAAAATATAATTTTACATATTTAATAAATACAAATTATATAAAATGTTAAGTTTTATAAAAACAATTTTTAAAATAAAAAAAGCTGAATTTTCGGGCATTTTCGGATTTTTTATGTTTTTTGAAGAAAATTTTTAGTATATATTTTAAAATAAACTAGCAAAAAAAATTCAGACTATGGTTTTAAACAAAATGCAAATGAAACACGGAGATAAAAAATGACAGAAATAAATAATAACATTTCAAATCTTGGTCCAAAAATAGATAAAATTGATTCAAAAAAACCAAAAATAAACTCATCAAACGAGAATATAAATAAGGGAGAAGAAAAAGTTGCAGAATACGTCCAAGATACAGGTGTTCTGGGGCGTTCTCTTGTAAAACCAAAAAATGATATATCAGCAAGTGTCAATAAAGCAGTTGAGTTGGCTGAAAAAAATCCTGTAGTATTAATCGGATGTGATAGTGTTTTCAATAGTTTCTATGAATCATTTTTACAAGAAGGCTGCAGTGCAGAAGAAGCTTATATGAAAGCTCTTTTTGCAGAAGAAGAATTGCTTGGCATAACACAATTAAACAGATAATAAGTTGATAACTTTCATATAAAATGCTAATATATTCTCATTATTTACAATGAGAATATTTTTATGGAAAATTTAAAACCACAAGAAGCAAAAGACAGAATAATCCTTGCTCTGGATTTTGATACTACTGAAGAAGTAATAAAATATGTTGATTTACTAAAAGATTATGTAGGCTTTTTTAAAGTAGGGCTTCAAGCAATAACCGCATGCGGAATAGGAGTAATAAACATAATAAAAGAACATGGA
>CANQOM010000026.1 GCA_947625445.1 Candidatus Gastranaerophilales bacterium | reverse complement strand
TAGGTTATGTGCTGCATTTGAAGCTCCACCTAATATAATTTTTGTTTTATAGTGTCTTAATATCAATACAGGTGCTTCTCTTGACATTCTGTCAGTTGTTCCGTATACCATTTCATCTATTGCCATATCTCCTATGACTAATATTGATGGGTTTAAAAGTTTATCAATATCTTTTATTATTGATTCTTTATTTATACTGAACATATTTCCCCTTAATTCTTAATTTTTTGATTTTTTATATTGGATTACTTTATAATAGTAGCATAAAACTATAATAAAGAATCAATATGGAAATAATAAAAAGTAAAGATTTTAAAATATCATATACAGGAATTTCATTAAGCAACTTGAGTACGGTAGAATCTGCTGCGGCGATTATTGATAAAGACTTGAAAATAGTAAAGCTTGAAAAACTTTTTTCTATGAGTGATGTTAAATATTTTATAGACAATATGACGGGAATAAAGAACAATATCATAATGGTTTCTATTCCTGAAAATGAAGTTATGCTCAATAGCAAATGGAAATATAACTCAAGAACATATGATGTAGTGAATCTTGAAGATAAAATACAAAATCATGACGGTTGGACAAACAGATTTTCAACAAGAGGTTGTGAATATTTTAAAGAATTAAAAGATAATGGTGTTGATATTTTTAGATTTGATGTTGATAACATAAAAAAAAGATTAGGTAATTGTTACAGTTATCGAGAAAGAACTCCTATTGATTGTAAATCATTGCAAGATACATTAAGAATAAAATATAATATGCGAGAGTTACCGGTAAATATGCTTCCTGTTGCTCAATTAGAAGCAATATTAGGAGCTATATTAGCAAGATTTGTTGCACTTGGCAGTGATGAATTTAATCCCGTTATTATTGGTGATTACGCAAAACTTCCTGTTATTGGAATATAAAAAAAAGACGAAATAAAAATTTCGTCAAATTTCAAAAAAGTAACAATGTATTAGGCAAAAATACTTAATGAGTTCGTTTTTAATTCCGTATCATCAACTTCTTCGTCTTTTTGAATATTCGCGTAGAAGGAAAACGGATTCGAACCTCGTTTATCTTTATTCATATCCCAAGTTTCATCAATTTGTGACGAAGCTTGAATTTCTTGTGAATCAGTTTTAATTTCCGTAATTTCAAGATTTATATTTATTTTTCCGTTATTTTCTTTTGATGTAAATAAGCTTTGTGCCGCTTGTGAGTTCAAATATTGAACATTTTGCATAAATTCGGGACTTAATTTTATGTCGAAATCAACGGCAGCTTTGGATGCTTTTAATGCAATTTCTCCGTTAGTTCTTAGTGCATAAAAATCTGTACCTATTGTTGCTCTGTTAAATTTTGATAAATCTAATTTAGAAACATCAATACTTTTATCATTATTCGGATTTAAGATTTGTTCTGTTACTTTTGTTAACGCTTGGGTGTCTATTATAGACTTTGGCGCATTATAAGAATATACAGAACCCACATTTAATCCCATTTTTTGCCTTTTCTCCAGTTACTTTTTATATTTTATATATCGGTAACTTTTATTGAAAACTTTAGTTTTTTATTCATTTTCGTTAACAATTGTTAACAGTTTTTTAATAAAAACCAATAAAATTCAAAAAAAATACTTGAAGAAAAATTATGTTTTAAATAATATTGAAGAATAATATATTAAATGAAAAGGAATGTAGTCATGAACCCTATAGTAGAAAGTTTAGGAAAAGAATATTTAAATAAAGAATTACCTGAATTAAATCCTGGAGATACAGTAAGAGTTTCCGTAAGAATTATAGAAGGAAATAAAGAGAGAACACAGGCATTTGAAGGAACCATATTAAAAAAACGTGGTAGCGGTGTTGGAAAAACTATAACCGTAAGAAAAATATTCCAAGGTGTTGGCGTTGAACGTGTTTTCCCTGTTTATTCTCCTCGTGTTGAGAAAATTACAATAGTAAGACGTGGTGATGTTAAACGTGCTAAATTGTATTATTTAAGAGAACGTTCAGGTAAAGCTACTCGTATCAGAGAAAAAATTGAAAAAAAATAGATTAGGTATAATTTAATAATATAAAGCCATATCATAGTTTATACTTTGAATATGGCTTTTATTTTACAAGAGGTAAAAATGGAACATATACATTGGTATCCCGGACATATTGCTAAGGCTGAAAAAAAATTAAAAGAACAACTTAATTTAGTTGATGTTGTAATTGAAGTTTTGGATGCCAGAATACCGGATAGTTCTGCATATCCTGATATAGATAAACTTATTAAGGAAAAACCACGTCTGGTGCTATTAAATAAAAGTGATTTATCAGATTCAGAGTTAACTAAAAATTGGTTAAAATTTATAAAAGAAAAAACAAATTGCCCGGTATTAACAACGAGTGCAAGTGATAATAAAGATGTTTCAAAAATTTTAAATAAAGTAGTAGAGCTGGGGCGACCTAAGATTATATCTTTAGTACAAAAAGGATTATTGCCCAGAGCCGTTAGGGTTATGGTGGTTGGGATGCCAAATGTTGGCAAATCAAGCATAATAAATAAACTTATAAAAAAAACTAAGGCAAAAACCGGAGCTAAAGCCGGTGTTACCAGAGAGCAACAGTGGGTAAGAATTAATCCTAAAGTTGATTTGTTGGATACTCCGGGAATTATTCCTTTAAAACAACAAAATCAAGAAAAAGCATATAAATTAGCTTTTGTTGATTCTATCGGAGAAAATGCTTATGATGTTGAAATGGTTGCATCTGCTTTTATTAATGATGTAGGGAAAATATATCCTAATTTAATAAAAGAATATTATAACTTGGAAGACGAAGAAATTAATATTGAAGAAATAGCTTTAAAAAGAAATTGGCTTATTACAGGTGCAAAAGCTGACACTAAAAGATGTGCTCAAAACATATTAAATGATTTCAGAGTAGGAAGACTCGGAAGATTAACTCTTGATTGTCCGAGAAAATATTTTGATAATGAAAGTGAACCGAAGTTTTGATTGCTCACACTGGATTGGTAATTATGAATAATTTGTTTAAATTTGATAATGATAATTTGATAGATTCCGATTATATAGTCGGTACGGATGAAGCGGGAAGAGGCCCTGGGGCAGGTCCTGTTTTTGCAGCTTCCGTTTGCTTTAAGGATATTAAGAATAAAACAATTGATAAATTATCTAAACTTAATGATTCCAAACAATTATCTGAAAGAGTTAGAGAAGAGTTGTATGAAATAATTATTAATAATTCAGTATGGTCTGTTAAAGCAGGTACTATTGAAGAAATAGAAAAATATAATATTTTAAAAACGTCTTTATATACAATGCAAAAAGCTTGTTATGATGTTATATCAAAATTAGCTTCCGATAATGTAATTGTACTTGTAGACGGGAATAAATTAATAAGGGATTTCAAATTCAAACAAAAAACAATAGTAAAAGGTGATTCTAAAAGTGCAGCAATAGCCGCAGCGAGTATTATTGCAAAAGTAACCAGAGACAGGTTTATGACTGAACTAGATAAAGAGTTTCCTATGTATAACTGGAAGAAAAATAAAGGTTATATGACAAAAGAACATATAGATGCAGTTGATAAGTACGGATTAACAAAGTGGCACAGAAATAAATTTTTTGAAAAACATTTTTCAAAGAGTGAACAATTAACTCTTATTAAAATGTAAACAATTCTACGTTTGTGATATTGGATTAAATTTTATTCTTTATCATATCTGAATCCTTTAGAGACAGATACTTTTCTGTTAATACTTTCAATTTTGGATTTTATGCAATTAACACACATATTAGGAGAGTCATTAATACAAATTTTGCCAGGATAAATTTCATATTTTTTTCTGTAAATAGTATCAGTCATATTTGGCATAATAACATTAGCACCGGATTGGAGAGCTATTATTCTGCCATTAGGTTTTAAAGTTTCCATGGCAGAAGTAGCAGGTATATTTATATCAGGCATTAAGAGTCTAACTGTAGCCATAACTCTTAATGCTAAATCAAAATTATCAGAAGATGCATTTTTTAAGGGAGTATTGGGATGAGGAATAAATGGTCCTATACCGACCATATCCGCATCTAATTCTTTAAAAAATAATATATCATTTGCTAAAGATTCAAGGGATTGTTCGGGTAAACCCACCAAACAACCTGTTCCTACTTCATATCCCAGTGATTTTAAGTTGTATAAACAATTTAATCTGTTTTCAAAACTTGCCATTGGGTGCATTTTTTTATACAATTCTTTATCTGTTGTTTCTATTCTTAACAGATATCTGTCTGCACCTATAGTTTTAAAAAGTTTATATTCATCATATGGTCTTTCACCTATACTTAGTGTTATTGCAAGATTAAACTTTTTAATTTCTTTTATGACGGAAGCAATTTTATCAGCACTATAATATTCATCTTCTCCGCCTTGGAGTACTATTGTCTTATAACCGTATTGTGCACTTAATTTTGCACAATCAATTATTTGCTTTTCTTTAAGTCTGTACCTGTCAACTTTTTTATTATCCCGCCTTAACCCACAGTATAGGCAATTACATTTACATATATTTGTAAATTCCACCAATGCTCTTAAATGAACATAATCTCCTTTAAATTCTTTTCTTATTTTATCGGCACTTTCAAATAATTTTGTTGATTTATCAGAAAGTATTTCTATTATGTCATTTTTATTTAAGTTTATGTTCAATTTATATTACTCTTTGTAAATTTGCGGAATTATCAAGTATATGGTGAAGTGCTTGTGAAGATTTATCTTTAAATTCATTTAAATTAAATCTTTTTTGCAGAGAATTATATTTTTTTTGATTCATTAATTTTTTATAAATTTCAACTGCTTCAGCATTTCTTTTACCTTTTAAGGCTCTTACAACCGGGTCTTTATGCCAATAAAAAATTTTATGTATTTTATTTTGATTATTTTTAATATAATTAATACCTTTTTTACTTGTTGCAATTGCAATTGATGCAATGCCAAATATTGCAAGGGCATTTAATAATACTTCAGTTTTATTGTTAGAATTTTGAGAATAATTATTATTTCTTATTTTTTCAGGTTTATGAATTATTTGTTGAAAAACATTTGAAGAATTTACGCTTGATACTTTCATTCACATTCCTTTCTTGATAACCCGTTATATTATTAACATAAATTTTGGGAATTTAAGCTAAAAATTTGGACTATTAATTATATCATATTTTTTTTTATTAGCAAATAGTATTAGTGATATTCTATTTTTAATTTAATTGTGATAACATAAATAATATCAAGGCAATATATAAAATTATAGGTTATAAATGGGCGAACATTGGGTAGGATATATAGGTAATTTTCATATACATTGGGATACATTAATAACAATGTGGTTTGCGATGGCAATTTTAATATTGATATCGTTTATACTCACACGAAATTTGCAAATAATACCCACAAAGGCACAAGCATGTGCGGAAAGTGTAATAAAATTTTTTCTGGGGAATTTAAAAGAAGTAAAAAATGGGGATAAGCATATTCCTATTGTTGCTTCATTGTTTTTGTTTATTCTTTTTGCGAATTTAATGGGGCAATTACCCTTAAAATTGATACAATTAAAACAAGGTGAGTTTGCTTCTCCGACAAATGATATAAATCTTACTGCCGCATTAGCGGTAATTGTGCTTTTGTATTATTTGTATTACGGATTTAGAGAAAAAGGAATAAAATATATATATCACGGATTAAGTATAACTGGAATAATAACAACATTGGTAGATATTTTAGAGATGATAACCAGACCGTTAAGTTTGGCACTTCGTCTTTTTGCGAATATACTTGCAGGTGAAATATTGGTATCGGTTGTAATGGGGCTGGTTGCATTAGTTGCACCCGTTCCTGTTATGTTATTTGAAATATTTGTTGCTTTTATACAAGCATTTGTATTTATGATGCTTACAATAGCATATATTACATCTGCAGTTTCAGAGGAACATTAATTGAAAGGAGATAAAAAATGGAAGAAGTAAAAACAATATCTGATTTAGCGCAATTAGGTGCCGGTATTGCTATAGGTTTAGCAGGTCTTGGCGCAGGCTTGGGTATTGGTGTAGGTATAAAAGGATTGATGGATGCGGTTGCAAGACAACCTGAAGCTGCCGGTAAAGCTGTAGGTTTCTTCTTGCTTGGTGCAGCTCTTGCAGAAGCTTGTGCTTTATATGCTTTAGTTGTTGCATTAATGTTAATAGGTAAAATCTAGGTAAAAAAATGGAATTTGATGCAACTTTTTTAATAGCAGTAATTAGTTTTTGCGTATTTGTTTTTATAATGAATAAAATATTTTATGCTCCGGTTCTGAAAATTATGGAGGAGCGTAAATTACTTGTTGATGATAATTATACTCATGCAATGTCAATAAAAGAAGAAACAAACGAGAAAGAAAATTACTATCAGGGAGAATTATCGAAGGTAAGAGATGAAGCCAGAGGTGAGATCTCAAAACAAGCACGTGCTATTAAAGAAGAACGTTCCAAAACTATTGCTGAATATAAAAGTGATTTGTATAATAAAGTTTCTCTTCAAAAAGAAGAGCTTAGAAATTCTGCAATTGAAGCAAAAGAAGTTTTAAAAAATAACCTTTTGGATATTGCAAAGGGTATTTCCTTTAAAATTTTGGGAGATACCGTTAAAACCGATTCAATTAACGAAATCAATGTAGAAGAAGAGTCATAATATGTCAGAATTATTTGAATTAATAATAAAATCAAATACAATCAATTTTTTAATAGTCCTGAGTTTAATAATATTCCTTATAAAAAAATTAAATTTGGCAGAAAAGATAAGTAAACTAAGGGATGAAATAAAAAATTATGTTAATGATTCGGAAAAAGAAAAAGCTTCTGCTGATGAAGGTTTAGATAAAATTAAAGGCAAGATAGAAAAATTACCGTTGCTTATTGACAGAATTGAAAAAAGTGCTCAGCATAATGTTAAAAATATAGAAGAAAGAGTTAAAGCAGAAACTGAAAATCAAAAAAAAGATATAGAGAATAATCTTAACAGACTTTTAAATTTGGAAACAAAAAAATTCAATTCAAAGTTAATAAGTCTGCTTTCTGAAAAATCTGTAGAAGTTGCTATGAAAAATGCAATTAAACAATTAAATTCGGAACCCGAATTGCATAATGTATATATAAATAATGCAATTGATGAAATTGACAGGATAAATCTATGAAAAATATAGATATAAAAAATTTAAAAATAGCCAGAAAATATGCAAATGCTCTATTGGAATCAGCAATAAAAGATGGGGTTGCTTCTGAAATTTTTAACGAATTAACCATGATTATTGAAACTGTTTCAATTAATGAAAAATTAAAAAATTTTATACAATCTCCCATAGTAAAAAATTCCGATAAAAAAGAAGTTATGGAAAAAATATTTTCATCTCACGTAAGTAAAACGCTTTTAGATTTTATATATTTGCTTATTGATAATTCAAGATTAAATACTCTTAATGAAATACTGGATTGTTATAATAATGAATACAATAAAATTAATAATATAATTACACCAAAAATTATATCAGCGGTTGAACTGACAGAAGAACAAAAAAACAAAATAACTGAAAAAATTTCACATAAATTATCAAAAAAAATTATTCCGCAGTATGAATTAAAAGAAGAAATAATAGGCGGAATAATAGTTGAAATAGGTGATAAAACAATAGATTGCAGTATAAAAACAAAATTTGAAAATATGAGAAAACAATTAATAAAAGGAAACAGATATGGCAGTGATTAATCCTGACGAAATTACGTCAATAATAAAAGAAAAACTGGATAACTACGGTTCTGAACTTGAGGTAAAAAATGTAGGAACAGTGCTTGAAGTTGCAGATGGAATTTCAAGAATATACGGTTTAAGTGAGGCAATGGCGAGCGAACTTGTTGAGTTTGAAGACGGCAAAGGCACTTTGGGTATAGTTTTAAATTTGGAAGAAGATAATGTCGGGGTAGTTATTTTAGGTGATTATACTCATATTAAAGAAGGTATGCAAGTTAAAACAACGGGAAGAATAGCTTCAGTTCCGGTAGGGGAAGGATTATTAGGAAGAATTATCGACCCTACAGGAGTTCCTGTTGATGGCAATGGTGATATACATTATGATAAAACGAGGGCTATAGAAAGAGTTGCTCCGGGAATAGTAACAAGAAAATCTGTTTTTGAACCTATGGCGACAGGGCTTACTGCTATTGATGCATTAACTCCTATAGGCAGAGGTCAGAGAGAACTTATAATCGGAGACAGACAAACCGGTAAAACGGCTATTGCTCTTGATACTATTATTAATCAAAAAGATAAAGATGTAATTTGTATCTATGTTGCAATAGGTCAAAAAACTTCGACAGTTGCTCAATTAGCCAAAACACTTGAAAATTTTGGAGCGTTGGAATATACAATAATTGTTTCCGCACCGGCTAACGAATCTGCTCCTATGCAATATATTGCACCCTTTGCAGGATGTGCTATAGCTGAAGAGTTTATGGAACAAGGAAAACATTGTTTAATTATTTATGATGATTTATCGAAACATGCTCAGGCATACAGAGCAATGAGTCTCTTGTTGAAAAGACCGTCAGGGCGTGAAGCATATCCCGGTGATGTATTTTATTTGCATTCAAGACTGTTAGAGCGTGCTTGTAAATTAAATGATGACTTAGGAGGAGGAAGTATAACCGCACTTCCTATTATTGAAACGCAAGCAGGCGATGTATCTGCTTATATTCCTACTAATGTAATTTCTATTACAGACGGACAGATATTTTTAGAATCTAATTTATTTAATTCAGGAATGAGACCTGCTATAAATGCAGGTATATCAGTATCACGTGTTGGAGGAAATGCTCAAACAAAAGCGATTAAACAAGTTGCCGGGAAATTAAGATTAGATTTAGCTCAATTTAGAGAACTTGAAGCATTTGCGCAGTTTGCAAGCGACCTTGATAAAGCAACAAAAGACCAATTAACAAGAGGGCAAAAACTTACCGAAGTTTTAAAACAACCTCAATATTCTCCTTTAAACGTTGCACAACAGGTTACTATTTTATTTGCTGCAAATGAAGGTTTTTTAGATGATGTTGATAATGATAAAATCAAAGATTTTAAACAAGGTTGGTTTTATTACATGGATGCTAATTTAAAAGAGTTAATATCAAAATTAAATCAGGGAGATAAGCTATCCGAAAAAGATATGTCTGATTTGAAAGAAAAGTTAAATATTTATAAATCCAATTTCTTTAAATAAAAATAAAGGTAAATATGGCTAATTTAAAAAAAATAAAAACAAGAATAAATTCTATAAAAAGCACACAGAAGATAACAAGAGCAATGAAAATGGTTGCTTCTGCGAAGGTGAAAAAATTTGAAAATAAAGTAAAGGCATCAAGACCTTTTACTTATGAATTAGAAAAAATATTTTATCGTTTATTGCATTCCGTTCAGGATATTGATACATCTCAAACTGTATTCAAAGAACCGATTAACAATTATCCTGTACTTTTAAAAGAACGTGAAATAAAAAATGTAGGGTTGTTAATATTAACTTCAAATAAGGGATTATCGGGAGCATTTAATGCAAATTTAGTAAGATATACTCTGAAAACTATAGAATCATATAAAGAAAAAGGTATAGGGTGTGAACTTTTTATAGTAGGGCAAAAAGGTTATAATGCTTTAAAACGTGTTACAGATGAATATGGATTTAAAATTACTCAAACATATTTGTCTTTTTCAGAAACTCCCACCTCTTCACAATCAAGAATAGTAGCTATGGATATGGCACGTGCTTATGTTAACGGTAATATTGATTCTATGGAAATTATAACTACAAGATTTAGAAATATGATGTCTTATTCTGTAGAAAGATGGGATATACTTCCTTTAGATGAGATAGATTATGATTATACACTGGAAGATTTTTCATCTATGGAAGTTGAACCTGATACACCTTCCATCTTAGCTGAAATAGTTCCTCTATTTATATCAAGTATTATTTTTCAGGCTATGTTAGAATCTATAGCAAGTGAGTTAGCATCGAGGATGACTGCTATGTCGGCGGCTTGTAATAATGCCGATGAGATGATACAAAAATTGACTATTGACTATAATAAAGTCCGTCAAGCAATGATTACTCAGGAAATAACAGAAATAGTCGGCGGCAGCAGCGCAATAAACAAATAAAATATGCGGAAAATTACCAAGATATCTTTAGCAGCCTCTTTGACTGCTGCATTTATTGCAGCATCATATTACGGTACTCTTTTTTGTGTTGAAAAGTTTGTTGATTTAAATAAATATAAAAATAAAGTATTCACGGAAATTGAGTCTCAGACTGGTTTTAAAGTCTCTTCTGAAGATATTTCTTTTAAAAAATCATTATCTCCTAAATTAAAAATTCATATGTTTCATACGCTTGTATTATATCCTGATGAAAGTGTATTTTTGAAATTAAAAGAAATTGATTTAAAAATTAAAATTTTTCCGTTAATTTTCGGTAAAATTGTTATTGAGGATGCTAAACTTGAACGTCCGATTATCAATATAACTTTATATAAAGATTTTTCAACTTCACTTGAAAAATATATCAATAATGACAAAGTTGTTAAAACAGGTTATTTTACATTTGACAGTTTTATATATGACACTGTTTGCAACAGATACAAATTAAAAATTAATGATGAATCTTTAGGTAAAACGTTTATTTTAGAAGGTGATGAACTTTTATTAAAAGATGTAAAACTAAATGATAAAGCTCACATAATATTAAAAGGAAGTTTGATTGAGTCGAATAATAAATATTTAAATTATGATTTAGATTTAGTAACTCCTGTTAAGGTTAAGAAAAATCACTTTACTTTTTCCCCTTTTCGACCTATTTATGAATCAGACATAAAGGGTAATGTATTTGGTCATCTAAAAATTAATGATGATAATATAATTAACGGGTCATTGAAACTTAATGATATAAGTATAAAAGCAGATAATATTACTTTAGAAAATAATAATATTAATCTTGATTTTAAAGGTGATAAGGTTGATATTGATTCTGTGGTGCATACGTCTCAAAAAGACAGTGCAAAGTTAAAAGGGAATGTCTCTTTTGGCAAGAAAAAATTTGTTAAATTAAATGCTAATGCGAAAAATATAAATATTAATAATTTATATAAGATATTTTCAGTAATATCTCAAAGTTTAAATATAAAAACAAATTTAACAGATATAAAAGTAAAAGGTTTGTTAAACGCTGATTTTAATATTATGTCTGATTTTAAGACACTTAAGTCTCAGGGCGAGATGAAAATAATTAATGCAAGACTTGAACATAAGTTGCTTCCATACTCAATAGATGATATAAATGCTGATATAAGTTTAAATAACAATAATATTAACATTAAACAAGCATTTGCAAATGTTAATAAAACGCCTGTTGTTATTAAAGGAAATGTTAATGAAGATGTTTCTTTTAATATAAATGCAGTTTCTGAAAATTTAAATCTTGTAAATATAATAAATTTATTTAATTTAAAAGATAAAATAAATGCAGATATTTTATCAGGAAAATTAAGTTTTGATTCTGATATAAAAGGAGTTTTAAATAAATCATATATTTTAGACAGTGAAATAAAGTTAAGTGATATAAAATTAAAAGATAAAAAATATAATCTACCGATAAATGCTAAAAGCATAAAAATTAATATAAAGGGAGATGAAAGCAAATATAACGCTGATATATTGTGTACAGATTTATCGTTAATATTAAAGAATAAAAAAATTCTGTCAAATCAATTAAAAATTCTTTTAGATAATAAAAAAATAATAATTCCTGAAAATGAAATAATAAGTCCTTTAAAATTTAAAATATCAGGAGAAATAAATAATTATAAAGATATACCAATTGGTAATATAACTTTGATTGGAAGTAATGAAGCACGAAAAATATCAGAATTACTAAATGATTATATCAATTTACCTAACAAAGCACTAGGAGTGATAAAAACATCAGCAAAAATATCTTTTGACAAAGATAAATTAAATTTGAAGACAAAAATTAATGCAGATAAAGATAATTATATTTCATATTTGGTAATAAGTGAATTATTAAATAAACCGTCTGTTCTTAGTATAGATGCGGATATAATAAAAAATAATTTAAATATAAAAGAAATATTGTTAAAAGATGAAACAAAATCAAAAGACGGTTCTTCAAATGAAATAATAAAAATAACAGGCGAGATTAACAATCAAGAAAAACCTGTTTGTAAAGATTTAACAATATTAATACCCCAAAGTATTACATTCGCCTCAGGATTTTTTGGAGGGGAAGAGACTTCACTTAAAGGCAATATTGTTTTGAATAATCAAATTGAAAGACCTGAAATAACAGGCAATTTGAAAATATACAAATATAATTTAAGAAAATATCTGACTGCTATAAAAAATGCGGATGTCAGTTTTGCAAAAGATAATATAAGAGTGATTGCTCCTGATATTCAAATTAATGATTCTGCTTTTAATGTTGTTATGGATATAAAGCCTGACTTAAGTCCTAAGAGTGTAATTATCTCAAATATGCAATTAAATTCATTAAATCTTGATGTAAATTCATTTTTCAAGCTTATAGAACAGGGAAGAAATCCATTTATAGAATCGTATATTACAGTAAAAAATGGTCATGCACTTATAAATAATTTTAAAATATTAGATTTAGAAGCAAAAGATGCGGTTTGTGATTTTTCTATAGAAAAAAATACCCTTAAGATAAATAATATAGATGCTAAAGCATATAACGGGAAAGTTCAGGGAAGTGCAAGTTATGATATTTCTCACGGGTCACTTTCACTTAAAACAGAAGCTAAAGGTATAAATATAAGAGATTCATTATATGACTTATGTAAAATAGCTGATAATTTAGAAGGTATAGCTGATGTTAAAACTGATATATCAATGATAACAGGTAGTAGTTATAATAATGTAATAAAATCAATAAAAGGGAAGGCGGAATATAAAGCATACAATGGGAAAATGGGCACTCTCGGGAAATTCGAACACTATTTATATGCTAAAAATCTTTTATATCACGGACTATTAAACACGACTTTAAACAGACTTATTAATTCTATTGTGAGAGATGATACTGCAAGATATAAAACTTCTGAAGGTGTTTTGCTTTTTCAAAACGGTTATTTAATTACCGATGATTTAAAAACGCAAGGTAAAAATATGAGTGTTTTTATGAAAGGCAGGCATAATTTATTAACTAATGAAGCTAATATTATTATTTATGGAAGAATATCGGATGAAATATCAAATAAATTAGGCAGTTTTGGTGATGTTTCAATTTCGGAATTAGTGAGCGGTCAAAAAACTGATAAATCTGTAACCGTTATGAAATTATCAAATGACATAACGGATAAAATTCCTCTTTTATATAATCAAAGTAATCAAAAAACTAATTTATTCAGTGTAAATATATATGGTAATATCAATTCACTAAATGCAATAAATTCTTTTAAATGGATTATACCTAATAACGAAGATTTTGGAACTGATATTCAGGAAAAAGAGGAAAATAATCTTCAGGATGATAGTAAAAATTTACCTGATTTTAATGATATGATTCAAAATTTATAATGAATTATACGTAAAAAAAGCGGCCAAGTATTTTCTAATGGCCGCAAATAGGAAGTAAATTTATTACGTTGATGTGATTGTTTGTGTTTTATATTATTTATTTGTTGCTTCTAGTTTTTCTAATCGCTTTATAAACTCAAGATTTTGCTTATCAATCTTTTCTTCAAGCAATTTATTTTGTTTCTCAAGCTCCAGATTTTTCTTTTCAAGTTCAGTTATACGTTTATCTAACCCTAAGATTTTTGCACACAACTCTTTTATTGAGTTAATCATTGCATAGAACATTTCGTCTTTTGATATTGCTAAATATCCATCATCATCTTTCATTACTGAATTAGGGAAGATTTTTTGAAGCTCTTGGGCTATAACACCAACTCTTGGTGTTTTCTTTTTATCTTTTTTATAGTTGAAATTAACAACGTGTATTTTATTAATTTC
>CANQOM010000025.1 GCA_947625445.1 Candidatus Gastranaerophilales bacterium | reverse complement strand
TCAGCTTTTACTCCTTTGACATTCGCTGCATTATCAGCATTTTGTGCTATATCGTCAGCTTTTACTCCTTTGACATTTACAACATCATCAGCATTATCTGCAACATTTTTAACTGCACTATCAGCTACTATATCATCAACTTCTCTAAAATCCACATCTATAGCATCATCAGCAGAATCTAAATATAATAAATTTGAATCTGCATTTTTTATATTACTATATACAGGAGTACCGTCTTGTGCATATTCTAATTTAACCTGAGAACCATCAGGATTTGTTTTTATAGCATAATCAAAATCACCCTTTTTATTAAATTTGAAATCTAAATTACTATTTTCAGCATTTTTAAATGTAATATTTGTTAAATCACCTGTTTTTGGGTCTACTGAAATATTATCTAATTTACTTAAAAATTCAGAAGATGCTTCAGGTGATGAAAATAATTTTTCTGTATCAAGGTCTAAATATTTTGCATTTTTAGAAATAGCATCAATTGCTTTAGGCAAATCAGCCATGTTATCCAAAGAAACATTATTTAAAACGCTTTTTGCTCCAACATCAGAAAGACCTGCTTTTTTCAATGCATTTAAAGAATCATTGGCATTTTTCATAATTTGGTTTACTGCAAATTTATTAACTTCGCCGTTATTAATTAAAGAAGAATCAAGTTTAGGTGCAATAATATCAGCAAGAGCATTTCCGCTTGAACCTTCTCTTAAAGCCTTGTTAATATCAGAAGATAAGCTCAAGGATTTAACCGTGTTAGCTCCACCTTTTACCATCATGCCTGCGCCTGAAAAACCTGTATTAAGTACCATGCCTGTCAAGCCGCCTCGTCCGGTTGTAGTTATTAAATCTCCCATTGAAAATTCTTTATTTTCATCAAGTGCAGTATTTAATATATAATCAGCACCGGAAGAAATAGCACCATCTACATAACCATCAACGGCAGCACCAGCAAGTTTTGAACCTACATTTATCATAGTCTTTTTAGCAGCTTCTTTAAATGTAGTAGTAACCGCATTTTTAGCTGCACTAGATCCGATGCTTTTTGCAACTGCAGTACCTGCAGCTTCGCCAATTCCGTTAGACATTGCTCCTACACCATTTACAACAAAGTCAACTGCTGCATCTTTCCAAGTATAGTTAAAATCTAAAGTATTATCACCATCACTATCATATATACTATCTGTTGCATTTAAAGCCACGCCAGCTACTCCGCCAACTACAAAAGCCAATGCCAATGATGCACCGCCTGTAAACGGAGTTGCCGCAACTGCAACAGTAGCTATTACTGCAGAAGCAGCTGCTATCGCAACAGTTTTTGCAGTATCTTGTGTAGCCTTATAATCTTCAATTTTTTCTGCGGCTTTTGAGTCTTTAGTTACAGATAGTAAGTCTTTATCTCCATTTCCATTTGAATTAACATCATTGACAACTTCTGTAACAACATCTGTTAAATCGTGTTGTCCCGTAACATTTTGAGAACTTGAAGCAGGTTTTGAAGTATTTGATGAGTTACTACTATTCATTTGATTATAAGCAAGCAGACTTACCATTGAATTTGCATCAAAATTAGAACCGGTAATTTCTTTATAAAGAGCTGCATATTGTGTTGGGTCACTACAATTTTTAAGTTTATTAACCATATTTTTATAATGGTCAACTTCTGCTCTGGCTTCTGTTTCAGAAGTACCAATACCAAACAAGTTATTTACCTTTCCTAATCCTTGGCTAATTATACCTTGGTGTTTAACTGCATCTTCCATATCTTTAACTACTTGCTCTGCTTGTGCCAACATTGCAGCATTTAAATCTTCTTCAGAAACAGTTTTACCATTAATCGTAAATGCACCTGAAGATATACTATTAATTAATTTCGAAGATTCACTTGCTTTCTTTGATTCTGAATCAACATAAGTGCTTAATTGAATCCCAGATAATTCACTAACTTTAACAGTTTTACATTTCTTTTGTTCTTCTTCCGTTAATTCTGAAGGGAACGTTTCAACTACTCTACCTATATCATCAACTAAAACTTCTTTATCTCCATATATAGCTTTATAAGCTTCTTCGATAGCTTTAGTATCATTTGATTTTAAAGCAGCTTCAAGTTTTTCTTGTTTGGTTGCAAATTCTTTTTTATCTTTAGCATTACCCTGACCGAAGAAAGATACTACATTATCCCAAATTCCTGCTGATTGTTCTGCGGCATTAATTTCACCTTTTTCTGCAGTAAGTGTTGCAACCATTTGTTCTTCCATAGCAATTTTTTTATTTTCAGCTTCAATCTGGGTCTGCAATTCACTTATTTGATTATTTAAATTTTGAATTTGAGATTCGTCACCTTGAATAACTTGCATTGTTGTATTAAGAGTATTATCATAAGACGTTTCTGTCTGCGTTCTATTGCTATGTAATCCTTGTACCATAGATTCCAATTGAGTAACTATGGTTTGGCAAGATACAAGTTCGCCTTGTGCATTTGTTAAATTACCTTCAGCATCAACTTTATAATTATTGACAGTCATAAATTCCTGAAGTGCACTTTGATATTCACCCGAAGCAGCGTCTTGTTCTGACATAGCATCAGCCAAATCAAGCAGAGCATCTGCATATTCTTGGTCAGATACTGATTTTTCATCTATAGCTCTTTGTAATACCACTTGTGATGCATCTAATACAGTTTGAGCATTATCTTGTTCTGTTTTTCTTTGTTCAAGAGCATTTTGAGCTTCTTCATCAACAGATCTTGCATGTTCTTCTTCACGTTCTTTCTGTTGAGCTTCTCTGTCTGCTTCGCTTAATTTTGATAGCGCAGCTTGTAATTTATTAAATAAAGAAGAAATTAAACCTTTTATTTTATCTATTATACTTTTTTCAGAACTAGATGCAGCTTGTGCATTATTATATTCAGCCTGAGCACTATCAACTTCAGATTGACATTGATTTCTAACATTAAATGCCGTTTCTGTAGCAGCTTCAGCATTAGAAAGATTTGCACTTGTTGTATCAGCTGTAGATTGCGCATTATTTGTATTATTTACCGCAGTATTAAGATTATTTTGTGCAGTATCGGTTTCTGATTGTGCACTTTGTTGTTGTTGAGCCGCTTGTTGATTTTCCTGTGCCGCAGTATCTGAAGCTTGTTGTGCTTGGTCAGTTGCTTGTGTTGCAGTTTCCAATTCCGCATTTTTACTATCAGCCTCAGCTTGTGCACTATCTGCTTGTGCCGTGGCACTATCCACTTCACCTTGACAAGTTGTAACTTCACCCTGTTTAGCATTCATGTCACTGGTTGCACCTGACAACTCGCCTTCTCCTGATGATATTTCTGAATCTATTGAACTTAATTCAGTATTTTTCTGATTTTCTGTAGTTTGATATTCACTTTGTTGAGTATTTAAATCATTTTGAACGGTATCTCTTTCTTGAACTAAAGAATCTAATTGACTGCTTAAACTAGAATTATCACAAGGATTTACTGAAACGGGAGAACAAGAACCCATATTAGAAGGAGGCATATTGTAATTAATAGTTGTTTCCCCTGTTGATATATCTTGTGTTACCATTGTTTCAACATTATTTTCAGGAGTACATATCACATTAATTTGTTCTTCAGGTTTTGATGAATCAGTTATAGATACAGAATAACTGTTATCATCATAATATGTATAATTCTCCGAAACAGAAGAATCATTATTTTTATGAGATACAAAATTATTACTTAAAATTCTGTTATCAGAATCAAAAAATTGAGTTCCGGTTTCATCCGGAGTTTCATATGTAAATTTATAATTACCTGAAGGATAAACAACGGCAGAATTTGAAGCAGATTTTATTTTTAAAGTACCGCTATTTGAAACAGTAATTGAATCAATCTTATCTATACCGCCAAACTTTTCAAGTAATGCTTTCTTTTTATTATTACCCATCCCATTTAAAAGTTTCTTTATATCACTTTTAGAATGTGCAACTTTTATTTCTTTATTTTCTTCATTATTGTCGTCTATTTCATTATTATCAGTAATTTTTTCATTATTACCACTAAAAATATTCCCGAATAATTTTTTTACTTCCGTATAATCATCATCTGGTAATATTTGTTGTATATTATTGTATAATTTTAAATATTCATCAAAATCTTCTTGTGTAAATTCATCATTTTCAACATTATTTAATGAATTTACCCCCCCCCATATAGAATTGCCATTAGTTAAATATTCTGATGTAGAAAGGCTTTCAGCATCTGAATTTGTCAAAGAAGTTAATTCAGAAGAAGTTTCAGCTTGTTTTTTCAGTTCTTTGTTATCTATTAAATTTTTAAAGTCTTTGTATTGTCCAAAACGTAACTTATCATAGTCAAAAAACATTCTTTTTTCCTTCACAATAATTTAACCATGAAGTTTATCGGCATTTTTCTAGAAAACTTTATAATAAAAATTTTGAATCTAATAAAATTTTACAAAAATTAATAAATCAAAATATTTTTGGTTAAAGAGTAAAATTGAAGGTCAAGACCGGTAAAATTTGCAAATTCAACAAAGTTATTAAACCTGCCATTTTTCCTTGTATAATTAGCAACTTTTTTGGCTACTGCAGGAGAAATACCGGGAATTAAGTCAACAATATACCATGGAGCAGAATTAATTTTAATAAAAGGTTCTACGGGTTTATTTCTCATTAAATTATTTTGAGCACTCTTTATTTTAAAAGAACAATCTTTTATCAATTGTTTTTTTCTATACATTAAAAATAGAATATTTAAAACAAATAAAACAATGAGTAATATAAACCAAAAATAATTTTGCCAAATCAAACTAACAGTTATAAAAAAGATATATATAAAAATCAAAATATTCATAATGAGTATAATATCACATTTTTAGAAAAAATGAACTTGGGGGGATTCGAACCCCCGACCAATTGATTAAGAGTCAACTGCTCTACCAGCTGAGCTACAAGTCCGATTACATTTTTGATTATAATATAAAAATAAATTTTTTCTATAATTTTAATAAAATTTGCAAAAAAAAATATATTATTATATAATTTTTGTACAAATATTTTGTACTACACAAAAAATGGAGAAAAAAATGAAAAAGATTTTAGCTATGTTCGCTGTATTTTTCATGATGACTGCTTATAATGCAGCTAACGCTGATGTATACAGTGATGTACCGGCTGATTACTGGGCAAACAAAGAAATAACTGCAGTTGTTAACGATGGTATTTTACCTTTAGAAGGTAAAGCATTTTTACCAACTAAAGATGTTTCAAGATCTGATTTTAACTCTGCTTTATTAAGAACTTTAGGTCATAGAACAACAACTTTATCTGACTCAAATCCTTTCTCAGATGTTGTTTCTTCAAGAGCAGATTATGGTGATATTTTGTTATCTTCAAAGTTAGGTTTAATTTACGGATACAATGACGGAACATTCAAACCTGACAGAATCATGACAAAAACAGAAGCAGCTTCTGTAATAAGCCATATTACAAAAGATTATAAAGGTAACGTAAAATCTTTAAATCCTTTTAAAGATAAAAATGAAATTCCTGCTTGGGGTACACATCAATTCGCAAAAACAATTGATTTAGGTATTTATGTTAACTACCCTGATGCTGATGAATTACTTCCTAACAAAAACTTAAACAGAGCTGAAGCAGCAGTTTTATTATACAAATTAAAACAATCAATCAGTGCAGTTAAAGAACAATATGTAAGTAAAGAAACTTTATTAGCTACTGAACACTTAAATGAAACAAAAAAAGCAGAAGTTAATGAAGTTCAAATTACAAATACAAGAAAAATTGTTTTAGCAAAAAACATCATTAAAGGTTACTTTTATACATACTTCTCTTCTAAAGATGCACAAGTAGGTGACACAGTTACATTTACTGCTAAAAAAGACATCTATACAGAAGAAGGTACTTTAGTAATTCCTGCAGAAACAACTATGAATGCAAAAATTACATCTATAGAACCTAAAAAATGGTGGAATAAAAATGATAAAGTTACTGTAGAATTTGAATCAATGACACTTCCATCAGGCGTTTGTGTTCCGTTCAAAGCAGAAGTAATTAACCACAATGGTGTATTAACAGAAAACAGATGGGCAAAACCTCTCGGATATACAGTTGGTGGTGCTTTAGTCGGTGGTGGTATTGGTGTTGCAGCTGGTGCTGAAAAACATCATGGTCATCGTCACTATGGTGAAGGTGTAGCTATTGGTACTCCTGTTGGTGCCGGTGTTGGTTTATTAACAGGTTTAACTACTAAAGGTAGAACTTACAAAGCTAATGACGGCGATTGGGTTTGGTTAGAATTAACTCAAGATTTATGTATTCCTAACTAACCTTTAGTCTACATAAAAAATTAAAAAAACCCTTTGATATATTAATCAAAGGGTTTTTTAGTGTAATACTTGAATTTTAATTTTGTTCTTGTTAATATCTGGTTATATAAAATAATTAATATTGAAGGTGGTGAATATAAATGCCGGAAGTAAGAGTTGGTGAAAACGAAAGTATTGAAAGCGCTCTTAAAAGATTTAAGAAAAAAATCCAAAAAGCAGGTATACTTTCAGAAATAAAACGCCGTGAACGTTACGAAAAACCCAGCATAAAGAAAAAACGTAAATCTGAAGCAGCTCGCAAAAGACGTGTATAAATTATTTTTTAAGGGAATTTAACGATTCCCTTATTTTAATATTAAGGTTAACTCTTGAATAAAAAACTTTTGATATCAATAATTATAACTTTTTGTTATGCAATATTCACATTAATTTGTGTAATGCATCATGAAGTTTGGGCAGATGAAGCGCAAGTTTGGCAATTATGTAAACATCTTTCTTTAAGTGATTTACTTAATCATCTTCATAATGAAGGACATCCGTTTTTATTATATTTATTGGTTATGCCTTTTGCTAAAATATCATATGATATTATTTGGATGAAACTTTTATGTTGGATAAGCGCAGTTTTTTCAATATTTATACTCTTTTATAAATCACCATTTAAAATATATACTAAATTTGCTATATTATTAAGTGCTGGTTTTATTTATTTTTTCCCTGTTTTAGCAAGAAGTTATTCTATTCTTCCTTTTCTTGTATTTTCAGCAGCAATATTATATTTAAAACAAAAAGAACATCCTATTTTATATGCTATAGTAATCAGTTTAATTGCTACAACTCACGCAATTATGTTCTTTTTTGCCTGTATTTTATTAGCTCTATTTATATACGACAATTTTTATAAAAATATTAAAGAAAAACAATCAATTAAGTGTTTTATACCTTCATTATTTATAATGTTAATCAGTTTTATTTATGTAATTTGGCAATTACATGACACAACTCAAAACAGTTATTACATAAAATTCCATTTTAATGATTTACCATTAATTACTGCAAAAACTTTTTCTTATTTTTTTGTTAATGCTTATAATTCATCTTTACTTATTAATTTTGATTTTTCATACATTGATATAGCATTAATATTACTATCAATAATAATATATGTATCATTATTTATATATTTATTTTTAAGAAGTAAAAGAATTTTTTTCATAGTATTTTTAAGTATCGCTTTTCAATTTTTCATATACATATTTATATATTCAGTTCATACATATGTAACAAGAATTTTTTCCGCCCATATAATATTATTATTTGGTTATTGGATTTTATTATGTGAAGAATCTTTGAATACAAAAAATAAATTTTTTATTGAAAGAGTTATAAATATTTCATTAACTGTATTTTTTATTTTAACTTCTATAAACGGATTGAATTTTTATACAAAAGATATACTATACAATTATTCTCCTGGAATTGAAACTGCTAAATTTATAAAAGAAAATATTAAAGACGATGATATAATTCTATCATGTAATGAAATAGGATATATTATTTTAATTTATTATTTAGAAAAAGAAAATCATTATAATATTTTTCATGTATTAAGAAATAAAAAAGTTCATTATGTAAAATGGGATGAATTTTCATATTTTAAAATTTCAAATTTAGGATGGAAAAATTATGTTGAAGACCTAAGAGATAAAAATTTTAAAAATAACATTTATATATTAGTAGGAAGTGATAATTATGATTCGGAAAATATTCTTTTAAGTGAAGAATTTAAAGATGAATTTGAATTAATATACGATTCCAGAGTAAAAAAAAGTATAGTACAAAATGAAAATAATCTTATATTTAAATACAAACTATAATATGTTAACGTCAAGATTAACCGTAAATTGAAGAAAATTACCGATTAAATTTTCATTCCAAACCTGAACATAATCCGGAACACTTAAAACACAGGGGGTAAAATTCCAAATATATTTAATCCCCGATTTGACCAAAAAATCTGTAACTTCTTGAGCAAATTGTCTTGGAACCGTCAAAATAACAATTTTAACATCTTGTCTTTCCACCATTTCAGGAAGTTTATCAATATCATAAACTTTTTTACCGTTAATTATTGTACCTATTTTTAAAAAACTGTTATCAAAAAGAGCAGAAATATAAAACCCGTATGCCTGAAAATTATCATACTTTGCAAGTGCCATAGCAAGGTTACCAGCCCCTACAATATATGCATTTTTTATAGTTTTAAACTTCAAAGTTTCTTCTATTAAGATTTTCAACTCATCAACTTTATATCCGACCTTACATTTCCCCTTATAATTTAAGAGCGCAATATCTTTTCTAACTTGTGTATTATCAATATGCAATAAATCTGCAATTTGAGGACTTGAAATATATTCAATATTTTTTTCAATATAGTCTGTTAAAATACTGTGATACAAAGTCAATCTGTTAATAACTTTATCTGATAATAATTTTTTCACGCATATTCCTCAAAAAATGAGAGGAACTTTTTAGTTCCTCTCAATTATATACCGGTCTAAACAATACCTTTATAAGCATCAAGGTAGATTTTCTTAATGTCAGACATTAACGGATAAACAGGGTTAGCACCTGTACATTGGTCGTCAAATGCAAGTTCAACAAGTTCATCCAAGTTAGCCATAAAGGTTTTTTCGTCAATACCAAAATCTTTGATAGAATTTGGAAGATTAATTTTCTTCATTAATTTATCTACTGCTTTAATAAGGAGTTCAACCTTTTCATCATCATTCTTACCGCCCAAGCCAAGTTCATCAGCAACTTGTCCGTATCTTGTTTTAGCACAAGGGAACTTGTATTGCGGGAATGTTGCTTGTTTTTTAGGTGCATCAGATGCGTTATATTTAATAACCTGTCTGATTAATAAAGCATTTGCAACACCGTGAGGAACATGGTACATAGCACCAAGTTTATGAGCCATTGAGTGGCAAACTCCTAAGAATGAGTTAGCGAATGCCATACCTGCAATAGTTGCTGCATAGTGCATTTTTTCTCTTGCAACAGGGTCATTTGCACCTTCATTATATGAACGTTCTAAGTACCTGAAGACTAACTTTGTAGCTTCTAAAGCGTTAGAATTTGTAAAGTTTGTTGCCATAGAAGAAACATAAGCTTCTAAAGCGTGAACTAAAGCATCAATACCAGAAGCTGATGTTAAGCCTTTAGGCATTCCGTCAACAAAGTTAGGGTCAACAATTGCCATATTTGGTGTTAATGCATAATCTGCTATTGCATATTTAACTTGAGTTTCATCATCTGTAATAATAGCAAACGGAGTAACTTCACTTCCTGTACCTGATGTTGTAGGAATAGCAACCATAGTAGCTTTTTTACCAAGCTCAGGTATTGAACAAATTCTCTTTCTTATATCCATAAATCTCATAGATATGTCAGAGAAGTTTGTATCAGGTTGTTCATACATTAACCACATAATCTTAGCAGCGTCCATCGGAGAACCACCTCCAAGAGCGATAATAACGTCAGGTTCAAATGGTTTTAATATAGTCATTGCTTGATTAATTGTTGATAATGTAGGATCAGGTTTAACATCAAAGAATACTTCATGTTCTATACCGATTTCGTCAAGAACATTAGTAATAGTATCAACTGCACCTGAATTAAATAAGAATCTGTCTGTAACGATGAATGCACGTTTTTTACCGGCAAGTTCTCTTAAAGCTAAATCTGTAGCACCTCTTTTAAAGTAAATTTTAGCAGGAACCTTAAACCATAACATATTTTCTCTCCTTTCAGCAACGGTCTTGTAGTTCAATAAATTTTCGACACCAACGTTACCCGAAACGGCATTACCGCCCCAAGAACCGCAGCCGAGTGTTAATGACGGCTCTAATTTAAAGTTATATAAATCTCCGATACCGCCTTGAGATGACGGAGAGTTAACCAATACTCTGCAAGTAGGCATTTTTTCAGCATATTTATCAATTCTTTCTTTATGACGTTCATCTGTATATATAACAGAAGTATGTCCTGCCCCGCCTTTTGATACTAATTCATATGCCATTTCAGCAGCTTCTTCAAAATTCTTTGCTTTATACATAGATAAAACAGGAGAAAGTTTTTCACGGCTAAATGGGTCAGCCCAATCAACTTTTGGTCTTTCAACCAATAATATTTTAGCATTATCAGGAACTTTAAATCCTGCAAGTTCTGCAATTCTGTGTGCACATTGTCCTACAATATCCGGATGAGCTGTTCCTCTTTTAGGATCTATGATAGGTAAATCAATTAATTTCTTTGTTTCAGCCTTGTTTACCAGATAAGCACCTCTATATATAAATTCTTTTTTAACTTCTTCATATACTTTATCAACTACAACAACTGATTGTTCAGAAGCACAAATCATACCGTTATCAAAAGTTTTTGACATTAATATTGAAGATACCGCCATTTTAATATCAGCAGTTTCATCAATAATAGCTGGTGTATTACCAGGACCTACTCCTAAAGCCGGGTTTCCTGATGAATATGCAGCTTTAACCATTCCGGGACCGCCTGTAGCCAAAATACAATCAATTTCTTTATGGTTCATTAAAGCACTGGATAATTCAATAGAAGGAACATCAATCCAACCTATAATATTTTCCGGAGCTCCAGCTTTAACTGCTGCATCTAAAACTACTTTAGCTGCCGCAATTGTTGATTTTGTTGCTCTCGGATGCGGAGAGAAGATTATTCCATTTCTTGTCTTTAATGAAATTAATGATTTGAATATTGCTGTAGATGTTGGATTTGTTGTAGGAACAATACCTGCCAATACTCCTAAAGGTTCAGCAACAATTTTAATACCATTTGCTTTATCTTCTTTAATAATTCCGCATGTTTTAGCATTTTTATGTTTATTATATATATATTCTGAAGCATAGTGATTTTTAATAATTTTATCTTCCAAAACTCCCATGCCTGTTTCTTCAACAGCCATTCTTGCTAAAGGAATACGTGCCTTATCGGCAGCAGCAGCTGCTGCTTTAAATATAGCATCCACTTGTTCTTGAGAATATGTTTCAAATATTTTTTGGGCTTTTTTTACTTTGGATATTAATACTTCCAATTGTTCTAATGTTTCTACTGTGTTAGGTTGCTTCAAAGCCTTTTCTAAAGCTTCAACATTTTTTTTGCTTTTTACTGTTGTTTTTGCAGTTTTAGCACTAGTTTTGCTTTTTGTTGCCATAATGTTTCGAATCCTTTCGTGATTAAAATCTCTATTTATAGAAAACCATAAAAAATTGGGAAAGTCAACGAATTTTTATTTTAATGGCAAAAAATTTTTTTAGGTTTTTTATTTCAATATATAAGTGGAATATAAAATGAAAATTAATCCTGTATTTAATTATAAAAATTCGAATATAATAAATTTTAAGTCTCAAACTACTAATAATAATGCTATTGATAATACCTTAAAAGCCAAATACTCACTCGTTAAATGCGTTAAGAAAAAAGAATCATTAACAAAAAAATATGGTATTAATCCTGACGAAGTTAAAGTAGTTTCTTCAGAAAATATTAAAATTTCTAATGAAGAAAAAAAATTGCTAATTGAAAAAATTTTAGAATCCCATGAATTGGCTAAAAAAAATTATAATTATGGCAACATAGCAAGAATTTCATTTGCTACTAATATAGGTTTAGCGGATGGAAGTTGGTATTTAGGCACTAATTTTAATAATACACGTAATGATATATCTTCAATATGCGGAGAAAGAACTGCAATAGTAGGTGCATATAATAAATTATTAAAATCACACTCCATAGAAGAATCAAATTCAGCACCACTTAATTTTAAAGTTAAATATCTTGCAATGGCAAACCATAAAGATATAGGAACAGACAAAAACGGAGCTTCGCCTTGCGCAGAGTGTTTAAGCTGGTTAAATACTCAAAGATATTTTGATAACAATACCACTATTGCATCGCTTGAAAAAAATGATAACGGTAAATATTCTCTAAGATTGAATACAATAGGACAATATTTACCATACAGAAATGAAGTTAACTATGTTCTTGATAAACCGTGTGAAGAACTTGATATCAAAATTTCAAAAAATGCAATAGAATCAGCAAAAGAAAAAAATATGAGCAAAGAAGATTTTATCAAAATTGCAAAACAAACAAAAAATTTATATAAAAAGAATCAATTAGCAAATGTTTCAGGGCAAAATATTGCTGCAACGGTTATAGCAAACGGAGAAACATTTAACGGAGCTAAAATAGATTTTTCTAAAAGATGGTTTATGGAACCAGCTTTATATGCAGCATCTAAAGCTATTGAAAAGTATGGTAACGAAACTAAAATAGATTGTATTTGTTACTCCGGGAACAGTCTTTACACTGATACATACGGCTCATTTCATAATGATGGTGTTGTAAGTATAAAAACATTAGGCTTTCTTGAAACAAAATATGCAGACAGAAATACTTTAGTAATAAGTACGGATAATGACTCAATAAATATTAGAACGATTGATGATTATATGCCCCAAAAATTTAAATTTCATCAAACATACGAAATTAAATAATAAGCAATCAAAATAAACACAAGATAACGAAAGAGGCGGCAATGCCGCCTCTTTCGTTTAATCTATTGTCGCAACCTTTCGCTTGTTTACTGCAACAGTATAGTTGCTTACAATTAATTTTAACGTTATCCTTTTAAATTAAGTTTATCAGCTTCTTTTACCGTCATTGGTCCTTTTTGACTTAATATATATGCATATGAATCTAATTTATCAGTTAATGAAGTTGATTTACCATTATTCTTTGCTTTAATTGCTTTACTTAAAGCATCTGCTATATTAAGACCTTTTCCATTAGCAACATTATTGAAATATTCACTTTCATAATTTTCAGGTGCTCTATAAGACCAATTACCATCTGTTGTATTAGGAGTATTAATTCTTCTTTCAGAACCTAAAATATCAGGCAGAGTTGCGAATTGATTTTTTGTAGTAAATAATTCCGCATACATTGCTTTATATAATTCAGAAGGATTTTTTAGTGAAGATTCAGGTATTTTCAGGTCATGTGATAGATATCCTGTTCTGTTACCAGCATTTTTAACCTGTTCTATCATACTGATATCGTCATGAGTGCCAGGTCCTATAGTGTATTCGCCTGGTTTCATATTTTGATATTTATTATCACCATGTGATTCATAATATTTAACTCTTCCCCAAGAATCACCTGCATATCTTGTAATATGAATCAAAGAAGTTCCGAGTCCTTTTACGGCATCTAAAGAATCATAAGAATTACCGCCTAATAATTCCAAAAATACTTTATCGTGCGGAACTTTATTATCATCAGCCGCTTTTAGAATAATATTTTTTATAATTTCTTTTCCGCCATTTCCAACTTGAGGTTGATTAGGTATTTTTACACCAAGTTTATTTCCGTTATTATCAAATTGGTCTTGACCGTTATGACGAACAGGCTGACATATTAACGGTTTTATTAATTGCCATGCAGCATCAATTCTTACGCCGTCATAGCGCTTAAAGAATAAATTGAATTTATTATATAATAAATCACTTGCTTCTCCGTTTATTTTACTGAAATCTATAGCAGGAGACCAACAAGAATATTTTCCGTCTCCTATATCACATCCAAATTCATAATCCGGATAAAAAGCAGATTTATGTGCCCAAAAATCCTTTTGTGAAAAGCCTATTTGACAATCACCGTATATATCAATACCTTGTTTGTTAAAATTAGTTTTTGATTCTTTTTGTTGTTTATCTGCAAT
>CANQOM010000024.1 GCA_947625445.1 Candidatus Gastranaerophilales bacterium | reverse complement strand
GTTTCATCATACATTCCGTAATCTCCAAAGTTTCCAAGTTTGGCAAATTTACCGAGAACTCTTTCGACATGCCTGTATTTTATAGGTACTACGACCTCTCCTTTATTATTTATGATACCGAATTTATTTTTCTTTTGAACAATAAATGAGCAATCGCCAAGTCTGATAATTTTTTTATATACAGGCTCGACAACTACATTTTTTTCTTCATCAACAATTCCAAATTTATTATTTTCACTAATTATTGAAAGCTCTGCTTTAGAAGGGCTTCCAACTAAAAATAATATAAAAAAAGTAAAAATTAATAACTTTTTCATACTATTTATTATATCATGGTGATATGAAGATAAAATCAGTAATAAAATTATTAATTTACTTAATAATGACAGTAATATTTCTGTCATTGTCCGCTATAGGAATCTACTTAAAAGGATTACCTTATATTATTTCAAACGAAAAAGTTTTGAATAAAATTGAAAAAATAGCAAAAGCACAAACAGGACTTGATATTGATATAAAAAATCCAAAATTAATAACTTCACTTTCGCCTAAAATTAAATTAGAAGTGAAGAGTATTGAAATTAATAAAGGAGAAGAAAATCTTTTAAATATTTCTAATTTAGATATAGCTCTATCTTTAGCCGAAGTGTTGAAAAAAAATATTATTGTTGAACAGTTTGGAGCTGACAATATATTTTTAGACACAAATAAACTTATGGATTCTATTGCAACAGATAAAAAGAAAAAAGAATCTCAAAAAAATGATTGGAAAGTTGATTTATTTGACTCGGTTTTATATCTAAATAAAAGTTTTATAATATATTACCCGAATAAAGATACAAGAATTGAAATAAAAGCAGACAATTTAAATATTGATAATCGAGAAAAAATTGAAAGATACGTCCATTTTGACTTTAAGAGTAATATTATAAAAGATAAAAAGTCAGTAAAATTATCAATAAAAGATGATAATAAAGTAGTAATAAAAAATAAACATCTTTATATTGAAAATTGCCCTTTAAATATTAATGATTCCAAAATGTTTTTTAATTTAGATGCACAAAAAGGTAAACTAAATGCAAATATTTTCGCAAAGAACTTTCTTATTTCAGACATATTAAAACTATTGGAAACTAATATTATTGAAAATGATGTAAAAAAATCATTAGAACCTATAGGAAATTTAAACGGGAATTTTGATTTTAATATATTCCTTACAAAAACATCAATAATGGGGAATATAAAAATAAACAAAATTTCAGGAAAGCTTATACCTTTATCATATATGCCATTTAATGTTACAGACGGAGAAATTGTTTTAGACAGCAAAAATTTAATTCTTAAGGAATTTAAAGGATATTATGATAATAAGAAAACAAACACAATGACTCTTGAAGGAACCGTTAAAAATTATTTAGAAAATATGGATGCCAATATTATATTAAGAGCATTATTAACTAACGATTTTTTCAGTAAATATGTATCAAAAACTTCCGGAGTTAATTTAACCCTAAAAGGCAACAGTCAATCAAAAACAATAATTGATATAAAAAATAATAAAATAGACATACAAATGATGGGCAAAATTTCAAAAGGTGATGATATATTAGTTGAAGGTGCATCATTAAGTCCGGTAAAATTTGACAGAGCTTTAAATGCAATAATGCATTTAAATGGTGATATTTTAAATATAGAAACAATAAAATATTATATAGCAAAAGAATTAAACAAAGAAACAAAGAACGTAAAACCGATTATCACTATAAACGGAGATGTAAATATTCTAAACGGCAAAATATTAAATTTGGGTTTTAATATTCCCAACCCGCTTCCCAGTGAGTTTTTGAATATTTTAACAGGACAAAGATTATTTCGTAAAGGTGTATTTAAAGGAAGTATGCAATTTATAAATACAGGGAGTTTCCCGATTTTGAACGGAAATCTTGAAGCAGAAAAGGTTTTAATTCCATCACAAAGAACATTTTTAAGAAAAGGTAAAATTCAAACAACAGATAATTTAATAAATATATCTGCGGAAGGTAAATACAGAAGATGTTCTTGGGAATTTAACGGTAACATTTTAAATAAAATTGTATTTCCTATTATTATCAGGGATACATTGCTTGTTATAGATAATATTGATGTAGCAAGAATAATGAAAGCATTAAATAATCCCGTCCAAAGTGCCGATTTTAATAATGAAGATATTGAGAATTCTGAAGATAATAATATGACTTTTGATGTAACAAACATAATTGTAGAAAAAGCACAAGTTAAAATTTTAAAAGGAAATTATAATGAAATTAATTTTTCAAATATAGAAGCAAATATGTCATTAAATAAAGACGGCATATTTAATATGGCTACAAACTTATTTGAAATAGCACAAGGATATACAAATGCAAAAGTAAATTTAGACCTTATTAATCACAAATATTATCTAAGATTAGGTATAAAAGAAGTAGATTCAGACACTATGTTTGGTGCTATACTGAATTTAAAAAGGGAAGTTCAGGGTAAAGCAAGCGGATTAATTGAATTGAATACAGATGAATCATTAAAATTAAACGGCAGAATACAATTTATGATAGCAAACGGAACTATACAAAAAATAGGATTAATTCAATATATATTAAACTTTGCATCAGTATTCAGAAACCCTTTAACAATGATAAGCCCAAGCATTTTTTCCGATATAATTAATATTCCGGAGGGAAATTTTGATAAAATAACAGGTGACTTGATATTAAAAAATAATGTAATTTCATTAATGAAAATAAAATCGTATTCACCAAGTTTAAGTGCATATATTATAGGAAGCTATAATTTAGAAAATTGTGATGCTATTCTTAGAATATACACAAAATTTAGCAACAGACATAAAGGATTCGGAGGATTTTTAAGAAACCTTTCATTAAACAGTTTAGCGAACAGAATACCCTTAAAATCAAGAAACGATGCCAATTACTATGCTGCAGAACTGGAACAATTACCTGATATAGAAGCAGATGAAAAAGATTGTCAGATATTTCTTACTAAAGTTGATGGCGATGTTGAACATAATAATTTTATTTCATCTTTAAAGAAAATAAAATAAGAAGGAGAAAAAAATGCAAATTAAAGATTATCAAATCATTTTATTAGGAGTTGTTATTGCATTGGGATGCATATTTTCAACTTACATCTTATCAAAATCTCTTGTAGAATTTCAAAAATTACAAAATCAAACAATACGAGTAACAGGTTCTGCCAGTCAAAATGTAACTTCTGATTTTGCATCATGGAGTGTTAATTATTCAGCAACTACAAATACATTAAAAGAAGGTTATAATCAACTTGAAATTGACTCAAATAAAGTTAAATCATTTTTTAAAACAAACGGAATCGATGAAACAGATATAATATTTTCAAGTGTTTCAAGCCATCCTAATTATAAAAAATTCCCCGGAACTTATAACTATTCAAACGAAATAGAATCATACACGGTTGAACAAAGTGCTACTGTTAAATCTAAAGATATAAATAAACTTACCGAAATTTCCAAAAAAGTTAATGTCTTAATTAATCAAGATGTAAATTTAACTTCAGGAGATGTCCAATATTTTGTATCAAACTTGGATAAAATAAAAATAAAAACTGCGGAAGAAGCTGCAAAAAATGCAAAGGAACGAGCAAAAAGTCTTGTTAAAGGTACTAACGGGAAAATTGGAGTAATGACAAGTGCAAAATTAGGAGTATTTCAAATTATTCCTATAGATTCAACGGCAGTGGATGATTACGGAATAAATGATACATCAACTATTGAGAAAAAAGTAGTATCAACAGTCAGTGCAACATTTACTGTAAAATAAAAAAGAGGCAAATGCCTCTTTTTTATTTATTAAAAATTATCATCATTCAATACTATTCTTTTCTTTGATTCTGACTTTGAATAATCAGGAATACCTTTTTGATATAATATTGTTTCCGTTAAATTCCCTTTAGAATTAAAAAGTTCTCTTTTAGTTGCCAACTTGTCTATATAAGTTGTAGTTGAAATAATTTCTCCATTAGGAGAAAATACATTTTCTTCTGATTTTCCTTTATCAAAATATAAAATAATTCTTTTTGTATTATCTTTTTCATAAACAATTTGAGTATCCATCTTGCCGTTAGTAAAATAAGCTTCAGCATGTATTTTACCTGACGAGAAAAATTTTGTTTTTTTCGATACTTTTCCGTCTTTATATGAACTGATTTGATGTAATTTACCTTCACAGTATGTTTCTACTTTTGAAGTTTTACCTGAGTTATCAAAATATTCAATATTTATCAGTTCATAATTATA
Organism: Candidatus Gastranaerophilales bacterium; assembly: GCA_947625445.1. Taxonomy (GTDB): domain Bacteria; phylum Cyanobacteriota; class Vampirovibrionia; order Gastranaerophilales; family Gastranaerophilaceae; genus Avigastranaerophilus. The sequence goes on along the minus strand of CANQOM010000024.1, from coordinate 9,876 downwards.
TTTATTATAAGCATAAGCCGCAGTTGAAAGTAATTTCCCATTTTTATCATATTTTTTTGCTATTGCATTATCGGCTTTATAAAATACATTAGTAGTAACTCCATTTTCTGTATCAACAATTTTTATAGGATTTTTATTAGCATTTAACTTTGTATAAGCATATTTTTTCTTTGTATCACCATCATAATAGACAATTGTATTTCCTTTATGTTGTCTGATTGTATTAGGATGCAAATTAATTCCATATATAATTATAGGAATATTTCCTCCATTTTTATCTAAAACTTTCCAGCCATATTCATTTTGTACAAAATTATTATTACCATCAGGTTTTGTTATAATTTTGTCTGAATATGCATAAGGTATTTCATTTTTTAATGAATTATAGTAGTAACAATTTTTACCTTCAGATTTTAAGAAATTTCCATTTTCATCAAATTTTGAAATTTCATTTTCAATAATAAAATCTTTATAAAGTGTAGTTTTTTCTTTTAAAGTTTTATTTAAAACCGTACCTTTATCTGAATAATTTATAATTTTTGTTGTAAAATTACCGTATATATTTGTCAAAGAATCTATTTTAAAGGATTTAAGAGAAACTCCGTCAGTATAAAATTCTGCAAACACACTGCTTAAAACTTCATCTGTAGGAACATAAGTATATACTGATCTGTTAGGAGCGAATGAAGGAATTTCAACTTGTTTTCTTTTATACTTTTGATATTTTACTGATTTCAAATTACCACTAGGAGTATAATTTTCTTCATAATCACATGTTTGATTATCCGTTGTATAATATACGCTGACACTTCCGTCAGGGTTAACTTGTTTCTTTGAGAAGTCAAAATTAGTTGATAATAAAGAGCAAGAGTAATTATTTCTTGTTTTCAAACTTACTTTAACTCCGCTTTTCTGCCCATTTTCATATTTTGAAATTGTTGTAAATTCTCCGTTCTCAGTTATAATATTGCCATTATACGGAGAAGAATCTTTATTAACTGCAGAATTAAATTTTGTAACTCCTCCATTATTTATAAAATCACTGTATGAAATATCTTTTAATTTTTTTGCTCCGAAAGAATATGATTTTTGATTAAACGACAATAAAGTAGTTACTTTCATAATGTCTCCTTATTAACAGATTTAAAACTTATAAAAAAAAATTTTGCCAGCCATGTTCTGGAGACTTCAAGTTGTACTGAAAAACGCAGAAAAATACAAATTGTTATATCTACTCTTGCACTCATAATAACAGGGATTCTTACAAGTATTATCTGCGTTCTTTTATTCAAATAACAAAAATATATTTTACACGGTTTGAATAAAATAAAACAAAAGAAATGAAAATTAATCAAATATCATACAATACTTTTACTAAATTATCGTCTGATAAAACAATTAATCCGATGGGAAACAAAATAAGTACAAATTTAAATTTATCAGATACTTTTTGTTATTCAAATTCATCCCATTCTCAACCCATATCTAAAATTTCTTTTAAAGGGTTTACAAATAAATATTGGAATCGAATAGACGATGAAAAAAAAGATAAAATAATAGATTTAGTAAATAAATATTCTATAAGTTTTAGTACTGCACAATGTTTGACCGAATTAAGCACAGAAGAATATAGCACAGTAATAGAATTTTTAAATATGGGAGTTCCTGTTCAACAAGCAATAAATTTTTCAAGCCTTAAAAAAGAGCAGGTAAAATTATTAAAACCGTTATTGGAAAAAGGCATTAGCACAGAATATGCGTTAAGATTTATTTCCATGGGAGAAGAAATATACAATAACGCAATAAAATTACTAAATTCAGGATTTAATGAATATCAAACAGACTCTGTATGCCGTTGTTATGATGAACAAATAAATCAAATGATTGAACTTTCACGCATAGGATTTAAACAATACATAGCTATATCATTAGGTTCTTTAGATTCAAGTCAATTTATTTATGCAAAAAAATTATATGAAAAAGGAATAAATGAAGAAGATATACATCGATTATGTCATAATAAATCATTGGAAAGTATTAACAGTCAAGATAAACTGGAAATGGGACTGCACTTTACCCCAGACATGGTGTCAGAATTTAGTCAAAACGGAGAATATAAACAAATATTTAATTCTAAAGAATACAAGGAAAACAAAGACCTTTTATTTAAAATAAACAAAATAGAACCAAACAAATTCCATAATTCTAACCCCAAAGAATTTATAATGAAAAAATTACTTGGAATCCAATGTAAAAACGAATTAAATATAAAAGAAAAACAACATTTTCTTCAAGGACTAAAGAACATACAAAATCTTATAGATGAAGGAGATTTAAATTTAATGGACGAAGAAATAAAAAAACTAAATTTAACTTCATTAATACAAGAATTTGAAGATTTAATAAATAATATAATTTATCCGACTGAAACAACAAAAGAAGATATAAAACAGTTTGGAATCGGATTTTTAACAAATAATAATGCAAAAATCAATGAAACAATAAAAAGTACAAACCTGGGAAAATATAAAAAAGAAGGACTACCTCTAAAATATCCCAGAAAACAATTTTTACAAGATTTAACCGATATTTTAAACACAATACCGGAAGAAAGGAAACAAAGTATTTTAAACGAACTTAATATTGATATACAAGAAGATAATCAGAGAATAACAGGATACAACGGGATAATAAATTTATCAAAACTGGATAAAGAAAACGAAACAGAAGAAAAAGTTTATAATATCGCAAACAAATTTATAAAAGAGAATGAAATTCAAACAGGAGATGATTATACAGATTATGTTTTCAATTCCCTAATAAAAGGGATTCCTGAATTTATAAATATAATAGGAAAAAAACAACATACAATTCATAGTTATTCATTAGATATACATACTTTAAAGGTATTACAAGATGCCATAAAAGACCCTGAATATGATTCACTTGAAAACGAAGATAAAACCTGCTTAAAATTAGCAATATTACTTCACGATATATCAAAAAGAGAAGACGAAATTGATAATAACCATGATAACATTTCCGCCCTTTATTCAATAGACATAATGAAAAAATTTCCGTTCCCTATTGAAATAAAAGACAGAATTTATGAAATAATCAAAAACCACAATTGGAATAAAAAATATAATAAAAAAGAAATTTCACCTGAAGAGGTGGCAAGCTTTTTCAGACATAAAAATGATTTTAAAATGGCAGTAATAATGACAAGAAGTGATTTAAAAAATGTATCAAGCGGATTTTATGAAAAATATAAAGACACGCTTAAGTACAGTTCATTATCTCCAATATTAAAAAAACAAAAAGAAATTAACTCTTCAGGCCAGTTAATCTTTACAAGTAAAATAATAAGACCTGAACTTTTGCCTGAAATTGAATATAAGGGAAGAAAATACAAAGTAATAAATTTAAAAAATATAAATGATAATACTGATTTAGAGTCAATAGGACTTAGTCCTGAAACAACAAAACAAAATTTAAAGATTCTGATTCACATGTACAACTATCTCGAATCATTTACAGCACCTACTACAAACGAATTAACAAAAATACAAAACGATGGTTATTTAAGCTGCTCTTTAAGGTCAGCAAATGAAAGAGATGTATATGCGGGACGTGAATACGGAGTATCTATCGAAGCTGAAAATGTGAATATAGGAAATGCCGATAAATACAATCAAATGAGCGGAAGAAAAAAGGGATTCAATAATTTTTCAAAAAATTTAAATGATAAACATTACAGAAGTTTTATTCCCAAAGGAATTTGTGATTATTTAAATTTAACAAAAGATGAATACGGTGAACTATTTAAATTAATTTCAAAGTACAAATACATTTCACAAATAAAAGATGATGAACAATATAAAATAGGAAATAAAAAGTTAAAAGGTGAAAAAATAAAAGAAGCTATAGAAAATGTTTTAAGTGACCTTGCCAATTCAAAATATGTAAATGAAATTAATATATACAACCCAAAAATTAATGCTTTTATTTCCACTAAACAAATAAATGAAATACCTGAAAACTTATTAAATTACATATTTAAAAATAATTTACCAGTCATATTAATCTAACGTAACAAAAAAATTATTTATGAGATTTCATATATGTGAAACTATGAAATTAAATAATAAAATATCATTTATAAAAAACAATTATTCATTTTATACTGATGTATTCAAGCCGAGAATACATTACAATCATATACAAACAGGAGACAGACTTGAATTATCCTTTAAAGGTATAAATATAGATCCCGGAATTTATGAAATTGCTGAGAATGAAAATGAATTAAAAGAACATTTTGAAGGTATAAAAGACAAAAAACAAATTTCAAGAATTAATGAATTAAGTAGCAAAATAAATAGAACATACAAAGTCAAATCAAGTAATATTGAATCAATAATTAATCTTGAAGATGAAACATATAAAAGAGTAGTAGATTTAATAAGTAGACAATATGCCCCATCTTTTGCGGAAGAAATAGGAATTAATAAACAACAATACGAAAAAATATCTCCGTTTATACAAAATCCATCAACAACACAAGCTAATATAAAAAACATTTTAGAATTAAATCATGAAGAATATGAGAATGCTAAAAAAATGGTTGAAGCAGGATTTGACACATATACAAGCATTAAACAATCTCATAATGATAAAAAAACAATTGAAAAAATGATATCTCTAAAAAAAGCTGGTGCACACAGTTTTGATGCAACATTTTTAGCCAGCTTAGAAGGAAAAGGCTATGATTCCGCAAAAAATCTCATAGCTAATAAAATTGATTCTTCGGAAGTCTCAGATTTAGACCGAATAATATTAGTACAGACAGAACCTGATAAATTACTTGTTATGATGACTTGTCTGACTGAATATATTATTAGCAGTTTATTTTATAGAAACTCTTTTGAAAATGTTTTTTATTCAAAAAAATTCCAAGAAAATAAAGCCTTATTACAAAAAATAAGAAATATTGAAGACAAAGACAAAAAACTTTTGCTGGCAAAAGAAGAAATATTAATGAATATTATAGGTATAAACGAAAATAAAAAAGCAGACATTAATACCAGATATTCTTTACTCAATGCATATAAGGAAATTCAAGAAAAAATTGATTCGGGAGAAATTGATTTAACAAAAGAAGAAAAACAAAAAATTAACCTAAAAAAGCATATTCAGCAACTTGAAAAATCAATAACAAATACAATAACACCAACTGAAATTTCTCAAGAAGATATTAATCAATTTTCAAAAGGATTTTTAGCAAACAATAATCCAAAAATAAACAGAGCAATAAAAACATTTGATTTTGGTCAATATGAAAAATCAGGACTCCCGTTAAAATATTCAAGAAATGAATTTTTAAAAGATTTATCAAATGCATTAAAGAAATCAGATAATGAACAAATAGAGTCAATATACGAAAAATTAGATATTGAACCCTTAATAATCGGAAGTAATCCAAGTAATATATACGGATATAACGGAATTATCAACCTAAAAAACCTAGACAAACAAAATAAAAATGAAAAAGAAATATATGATTTAGCTCATAAATTTATAAAAGAAAATGAAGTAAAAACAGGTAACAAAGATATAGATTATGTATTAAATTCATTAATAAAAGGATTACCGGAATTTATAAATACAATAGGCAAGCAACAACAACCGGCACACAATTTCAGTTCTGATATTCATATGCTCAAAGTATTACAGGATTCCATGAATGATGAAAGATATAATAATCTTGAAAATATTGATAAAACTTGTTTAAAATTTAGTATAATTCTTCATGATATAGGAAAAGAAGAAGGAAATCTTGACAAAGGACATCAATATAAATCGGCTTTATATGTAAAAGACATATTGACTAAATTTAATTTCCCCTCTGATTTTAAAGCAAGAGTATATGAATTTGTAAAAAATCATCACTGGAATGAATTGTATAATAAAAAAGAAGCATCTTCTGAAAAAACATCAAGTTTATTTAGAAGAAAAAATGATTTCACAATGGCTAAAATTATGGGGAATGCAGATTTAAAAAATGTTTCTGACCCAATTTATAATGAATTTAAATCAAGTCTAAATTCTGAAAATCTAGAGCCAATAGAAAATTCCCTTAATTATATTCATAAAACCGGACAATTAATATTCACGAGTAAAATAATAAATCCAAACTATATTCCTAAAGTAAATATGAACGGACGCATTTTTAAAGTATTGGATTTAAGAAATTTACCCCAAAATACATATTTATCAGACTTGGGTTTTGTAAAAGGCACAACAATGGATGATGTAAGCTTTCTTGTTCACATGTTGGATAATTATAATAATGATTATGACGTGATTATGCGAGTTATAAATCATTTAACAAGGGATGAAAATGAAGGTTATTTAAGTACAAGCTTGATTACCCCAAAACATAAAAAAACATATCAGAACAGATTACATGGAATTATAATAAGTGCCGAAAACTGTAATATAGGAGTTGCAGGGGATTATAATCTTGCAAGCGGAATTAAAAAAACTCTTAACGACTTTACTCAAGATTTACACAGAGACTGGGAAAGAAATATCATCCCTGAAACAATTCAAGTCGAATTAGATATAAATGATGATGAATATAAAGAATTATATCTGAAACTTTCAAATTTAAAGTATTTAACACAAATCAAAGATGATGAAATTTTTAAAATAGGTGAGAAAAAATTCAAAGGTAATGAAATAAAAGAAGCAATTAAAAAGGCAAATAATGCACTTTTAGGATTTAGTAATTCTGCAAACGAAATTACAGTCTATAACCCCAAAATTGAAGGAATAATATCCAAAACGCCTATAGAAAAAATACCAGAAAGCATTCTTGATTTTGCAGAAAAAAATGACTTACCGATTATTATAAATTAATATTATATATCTTCATTAACCTCACTCAAGTTTTTACCACCTGAAGCTTTATATAAAGATATTGCAGAAACTAAATAATTTATTGTATTTGAAACTTTATCTTTTTTTACTATTAAATCTGCTTCTTTGCTATAAAGTAAATCCAAATTTGAAGCTGAGCCAATTTGAGTTTTATCAGTTGCAAGTATAAATATTTTATCTTGTATTTTAACTCTTTGCTCAGACTCTATAAAATTTTTCTTAGATGTTTTGAACTCTGCCAAAGCAGTATTAACTTCTTTTATATCCTCAACAATAGTTTTTTGATAATTGTTTAGAGCTTCATCATACTGATATTTTTTTAATTTCAAAAATGCAATTTTTCTTCCGCCGGAAAATATATCAAACTCAGGAACAATGCCTGCTGAAGCCAATTGAGTAAAATTTTTAAATAAATCAGAAAATCTGTAGGCATTTAAACCAATTTGACCGAAAATTATAAAACTTGGCAGAAGCTCTTTTCTTGCAACCCTCACATCATATCCAAGTCTTTTAATATCTGATTCGGCCTGTAAAAAATCCGGGCGATTTTCAATTATATTTGAATCAAATTCTTCAGGAATATTTTCAATTAATTTTATGTCCGAAAAACTTGTTCTTAGTATATCTCCACTACGCAATGATAAATATGACCTTAAAATATTAACAAGAGTTTCTTTTTTATCTTCTAAATTATTTTTTTCTTCTTTCAAAGATGTAAGTATTTTTTCTTCAGACAAAACTTCACTGATAGAACACATACCTATTTCATATTTATCTTTGATTTTTTCTGTAATTTGTGTTTGAATTTTTATCAACTCTTCTTGAATATTAAGAAGTTCATCAACTTTTATAAGATTATAATAATCACTTGCGAAATCAGAAGTTAAAGAAATATATGTAGCTCTCTGCGCTTGTTTTACAATTTCTAATTTTTGTTGAGCACTTTTTGTTTTTAACCTGTTTTTACCCCAAATATCTATTTCATAGCTTGCAGTTAAAGGCAGTTGAAAATTATTTTGAGCATAGCTTGGTATTGACATTGAACCAAACCTTTGCTCTGAAGAGCGAAAATCTCTTGAAATAAATCCGTTAAAATTTATCTCAGGTAATTCATTTGCAAATTCAAGTTTGACAATTTTTTCACTCTCTTTAATTTTTAATTCTGCATTTTTTAAATCATAATTATTAAGATATAAATTTTTTAAATGTTCTATTAAAATATCATCATTAAAATTTTGCCACCACTGAAGATTTAAGTATTCTATTTTATTTTTAGTATTAACATCATCCGAATTTTGCTTTGAATGTGCACTTGTAGAGGATATGATAAATATTAAAAATAAAATTAAAAACTTTTTCATAACTTGCATTTCCTAAATTTTTCTTGTGTTATAATTATAACACAAGAACATTATATCAAAAAAATAATCATGCAAAGAAGTATTTTAAGGAAAAGAATATCAGCGAGGCTTACAACAACTGCAATAGTTTTGAGAATTTTTTCAAATAATTGTTTCAGTAAAGAAAATTTTGAAATAACTCCCGAGCAGTATGGAATCCTATCTTTGATTGCAGATAATCAAGAATTATATCAAAGGCAATTATCTGAAATTACACTTAAAGACAGGGCGAATATAAGCAGAATAATAAAAATACTTGAAGAAAAAAAGCTGATAACTAAAACTCCTGATTCTAACGGAAGAAAAATATATAAAATAAAACCAACTCAAAAAGGTATTGATTTAAGAAATAAAATTCATTCAGTAACAAAAAATATAAGACAAATAGCAACAAAAGACATAACAAACGAAGAACTCGAAATCTTTTTAAATACTTTAGATAAAGTCTATTTCAATATAAGAGACAAAGTAAATTTACAAATATAGCCGAAAAAGGATAATAGAAATGGAAGAAAATAAACAAGCCGAAATAAATAATATAAAAGAAGATAACAGACCTGAATTTAAGAAAAAAAGAGTATTTGTACCAATAGTTGTATTCATAATATTTTTTATATGTGCAATTTTTTATTCTATACATAATTACTACTACAAATCAACAGATGATGCTTTTGTAGAAGGTCATATAATAACAGTTTCACCAAGAATATCTGGTATTGTTACCAATTTAAAAATAGAAGATAATCAGGAAGTAAAGAAAGGCGATTTACTTTTAGAAATAGATTCTAATGATTACAGAGTTAAATTAATGCAATCGGAAGCAAAACTAACTGAAGCTAAATCTATGTTAAAAGTAGCAAATAACGATGTTGAAAAAACCTCTTCGGAATTAAATTTTGCGCAAAATGATTTCGACAGATATAAAAAGATGTATGAAAAAGGAATTTCATCAAAACAAGAATACGAAGAAAGTCAAACTAAATTTACAACTGCACAAGCAAATCAAAAATCAGCAAATGCAAAGTTTGAAGAGATAAACGCAACTATAAAAAGGCTTGAAGCAGAAGTAGAAGAAAATAAATTAAATTTATCATATACAAAAATTTATGCAACAAATGACGGACTAATAACAAATCGTTCGGTAGAAGAAGGAAATTATGTACAAGTTGCTCAACCTATGTTTTCAATTGTCCCAAATCACATGTGGATAGTTGCAAATTTTAAAGAAACACAAATAGCCAATATGAAAAAGGGGCAAAATGTTACTATAAAAATTGATACATATGGTACAAAAAAGTTTAAAGGGAAAGTAGAGAGTATTCAAAGGTCAACCGGAGCAAAAGCAAGCTTATTTCCTCCCGAAAATGCAGTAGGCAGCTATGTTAAAATAGTTCAAAGAGTTCCGGTAAAGATTATTTTTACGGAAGATATTTCTCAATATAATATAGTACCAGGAATGTCAGTCATACCCGAGGTAAAAGTAAGATAATGACCGCAAACATCCAAAAAGAAAAACCTTTATGGCTAATTG
>CANQOM010000023.1 GCA_947625445.1 Candidatus Gastranaerophilales bacterium | reverse complement strand
CGCACCACGCAGGTTTATTGCCCGCTTGGAAACTATTAGTTGAAAGATTATTTCAAAAAGGTTTAATAAAAGTAGTATTTGCAACAGAAACACTTGCTGCCGGAATTAATATGCCTGCAAGAACAACTGTAATATCTGCTATAAGTAAAAGAACAGACTCGGGTCATAGAATGCTTAGTGCTAATGAATTTCTGCAAATGTCTGGACGTGCAGGAAGAAGAGGAATGGATAAAATCGGTTATGTAGTTGTAATGGGAACTCAATTTCAAACACCTGAAGAAGTTGCAGAACTAGTAAAAAGTTCTTCTAACCCGTTAGAAAGCAGATTTTCTCCGAGTTATTCTATGGTGCTTAATTTATTACAAAATCTTGAATTGGAGCAAGCAAAAGAATTAATTTTAAAAAGTTTTGGTTATTTTTCTTCTCACGATAGGCTCAAACCTGCTATATTACAACAAATAAATTGTGAACAGACACTTGCTAAATTAAGAAATGAAAAATGTCCGTTTAATCTGTCCAATGATGATTTCTTTGAATTTAATAAATTAAAAGAAAAATTTATTGTATATAGAAAATTAACAAGAACTTTGCAAAAGCAGGCAAAACAAAAAGGTCAAAAAGATGCTCCGGAGGTTAATGAGTATCTTAATAAAACTCGAGAAATTCGTGAATCTTTGAATAAATATCATTGTGAGATTTGTCGTGGTTATAAAAAACATATGAAAAATCTTGAAATAATTAAAAGGTATGAAAAAAAATATAAAGATATTAGTAAAAATATTGAAAATCAAAAAGATATTTATTGGAATAAATTTATAGCACATAAAGAAATCTTAGAAAAAATGGGTTATATAAAAAATGGCGCTCCTACCGATACCGGAATAGTATGTTCTATGATAAGAGCAGAAAATGAACTTTTCTTGTCTGAAATAATTTTAAATGGTATTTTAAATGAACTTGAATCATACGAACTTGCTTCTGTTATCTGTGCACTTGTTACTGAAGATTTAAGAAGTGATGTTTATCCGAATCAACCAATAAGTAAAAATACAAGAAAAGCATTAAACAGAATAAAAGAAATCAGAAAGAAAATAGCAATTTTGCAAAGAGATTACGATATAAATACTGAAATGTATATTAATTCGTATTATTCTCCGTTAATGGAACAATGGATACAAGAAACACCTTGGGAAGATATAGCAAAGCAAGTGGATTCTTCAGAAGGTGATATAGTAAGAATATTTAAAAGAACAGTGGATGTATTGAGACAACTTACAATATTACCGTCTGTGAGTGAAGATGTTCAACAAAAAGCTAAAGATGCAATAAAATTAATATTAAGAGAACCGGTTGATTCGGATTAATTATTATAGTGATATAATTTTTTTATGACCAGAAAAATAATTACAACAAACAGAAAAGCTTGGCATGAGTATCATATTTTTGATAAATATGATGCCGGTATGGTATTAACGGGAACAGAAATTAAATCAATTAGGAAAGGTGCTATCAATTTAAAAGATAGTTTTGTTAAAATTGAGGATTTGGAAGTTTATTTGTATAACTGTCATATAAGCCCATATGAACAGGGAAACAGGTATAATCATGAAGAAAAAAGAGTCAGAAAACTTTTATTAAATAAAAGTGAAATAAATAAATTAATAGGGAAAATAAAAAAAGACGGATATAGTATAGTACCACTTGAAGTTTATCTTGACAAAGGTTTTGCAAAAATAGAAATTGCACTTGCTAAAGGTAAAAAGTTATTTGATAAACGGGATGCCCTTGCAAAAAAAGCGCAAAACAGAGATATTGAAAGAAGTGTTAAATCCAAATACTAGTTATATATATTTCCCGTTAAATAATTCTTTTATCATTTCTGCTTGACTTGAGGCTTCTACATGTTTGGGATTTTGAATTTCTTCTTTTTGTTGTTCAACAAATGTTTGATATTCTTCTTCTTCCTGTTTTAAAATATTATGTTCATCTTCTTGGGAACTTTTAATTGCAGAAGAAATAGGCGGTGTAATTTTGGTTTTTAAGTCAAGATTTTCACTGATTATAATTTCAATATTCGGATTTTGAATATTCATATATTTAGATACTGCATCAACAAGAGCTTGCTTTTTAGCTCCTTCTCTTGCTTGTTTTACAAACATTTCTTTTGAAAAAGCTATAACAATTTTATTATCAGAAATTTCAATAGGGCGAGCAAGATTTGAATAAAAAGCTCTGTTTGGCGGAGAGTCTATACTTTGTAGTATAGATATCCATAAATTGTTCATGTCTGAGCCTGTATTAGAACTTACAGTGTTAGATTCGTTATTATTTGTTTCTATTTCTTGTTTTTTACTTTCTTTTTCTTTTTTTTCTTCTTTTTCTAAAACATTTTCTGTTGTTACAGGTTCAAGGTTAGTTGTTTGTGCTTTGGGTTTTATAGCTATTGTTGGCTTTAGTTCTTCTGAATTATTTTTATAATTGTTATTAGAAAGTTTATTTTCCAGTTCTTCTATTCGATTTAACAAATTTTCTGCAGAGGGAAGATTTTTATAATTTGTTAAATCTATAATGCACAGTTCAAGCCATAAATATTTATTTGTAGTTTCTTTTATTTGTTTTGCATAATATGATAGTCTGTCTATAATTTGTATTATTTCTGATACAGTAAATCTTACAGATTGTTCTTTTGTTCTTTCATAATTAACTTCATTAATTTGAGTTAAAGAAAAAATAAGTTCCTTATCAGTACAGTTTTTTATAATCATTAAATCTCTAAAATACTGTATTAAGTTAGTGACTATTTGAATTGGTTCGTTACCTTTAGAATAAATTTTATCAATTAAAGGAACGGAGTTTGTACAATCGGAATTTGCAATATAATTAGTTATTTCAAAAAGTGTATCATAAGAAATTTTACCCAAAATTTCATTAATATCTTGAACATCAATTTGTTTATTAATACCGAGTACGCTAATTTGGTCTAACAAAGCCAAAGCATCTCTCATACCGCCTTGAGAATTTTTTGCAATTGAATATAGTGCTTCTTTAGAAATATTAATATTTTCTTTTTCTGAAATATATTGAAGTCTTTTAACAATATCATCAGTAGTGATTCTTCTGAAATCAAACCTTTGACATCTGGAAATAATGGTATCTAGTACTTTATGAGGTTCGGTTGTAGCTAAGATAAAAATAACATTTTCAGGTGGTTCTTCAAGTGTTTTTAGTAATGCATTAAATGCATGATTAGATAACATATGAACTTCATCTATCACATAAATTTTGTATCTGCCGTTAACAGGAACATATTGAATTTTTTCTAAAATAGCTTGTGTATCTTCAACACTTCTGTTACTTGCAGCGTCAATTTCGATAACATCAACCGGAATAGAGTTCATAATATCAAGACAAGCGGGGCATTTACCGCAAGGTGTGAGGGTGGGTCCTTCTTTACAATTAAGAGATTTTGCAAGAATTCTTGCAGAAGATGTTTTCCCTGTACCTCTGGGGCCGCATAAAAGATAGGCATGAGATATCCTTTTTAATTCTATTGCGTTACTTAACGCATGAACTATATTTTCTTGCCCTATTAAGTCATGAAATGTTTGTGGTCTGTATTTACGGTATAGTGGTATGTATTTATTTTCCAATTGCCTGCTCCAAAAATATTTGCTAATATCAATTATATATTAATTATTTTAAAAAGTGTGCTATATGAATATTATAAAACCAAAAAAATTAAAAAAGGGTAACACAATAGCTTTCCTTGGAGTTTCAGGGAAAATAAAAGAGTATGAAAAACTCTTATCAGCTAAAGAATTTTTTGAAAAAGAAGGGTTTAACGTTATTATTTCTAATACCTGTAAAAATTCGCACAGATATATGACCGGCACCTGTGACTATGACTGTGTTGAAGAATTGCATAGTTTCTTTCTTAATGATGAAATTGATGCAATCTTATGTGCCAGAGGGGGATATGGTACTTTAAGACTACTTGAATATATTGATTGGAGTATTATAAAAAAACATCCTAAAATCTTTGCAGGATATTCCGATATTACAATATTATTAAATATGATTTTTAAAAAAACAGGTTTGATAACTTTTCATAGCGCTATGCCAAATGGAGATTTTTCTCAAAATATAGAAGATTTTACTAAAAATAGTTTTTTTTCAACATTAAATGGAACTAAAAAAGAATATAAAGCTTCAAATTTTGTTTGTTATAAAGAAGGAAATGCGCAAGGTTTGTTATTCGGCGGTAATCTTGCAAGTTTAACTTCTTTATCAGGACTTAACTTTTTCCCTGATGAAAATTTAATTCTGTTCTTGGAAGATTTAAATGAACCGGTTTATAAAATTGACAGAATGCTTACTCAGTTATTTAACATTAAAAAATTCCGTTCCAGAGTTAAAGGTATTGCTTTTGGAGAATTTAAAGATATTGATAATGAAGAATATTTTGACGAATTAATCAATGAATTAACTGAAAAACTTAATATTCCTGTATGTAGAGGATTTCATATAACACATAATAAAATAAAAGATACACTGCCTGTTGGTATAAAGTGTGAATTTAATTCAAAATCTGCTTTAATAAAGATAAAAGATAGTTACCTTCTATAATTAAATATTCTAATTAGAAAATATTGTAATTCTTTATGAAAAAATATATAATGTTTCTACTAAAAAAGGAAAGAGAATAGTATGGAAAATATAGAAAATTCTGAAGAAAAAAATCTCAAGAAAAAAAATAAAATTTTTAAAGTGGGAATGGATAGAAATACTAAAGTTATAAATATGATTTTTATTACCGGAAGTTTATGTTTATTATATATTTTGATGTTTCAAAAATTTACTTTAATATCTTGTATTGCCTTATTAATTTTAATTATTTTTGATATTATTGCTTACTTTGATTTTTCAAATTATGTAGTTATCAAAGATGGATTTTTATGTTGTTGTAATAATAGAAAAAAAATTACCAAAAAAATAAAAATCAGTGATATTTTTGATATAAAATCGAATTTTTTCACGTCCAAAATTTATGTAATATTGGCAAATAATAAGAAAGTGAATATATTGACTTTTGCGCCTATGTTGATATGTTACATTATTGTATTAGGAATAATATTTTTACCATTTTTTTATAATAGATTTAATTATCAAAAGTTATACATTTTTAAATTAAAAAATATTATTGGATTACCATTTGAGAAAGAAAATGTTGAAAATCCTAAACTAATTATTTCTAACATTGAAAAAAGTATAAAAGTTAATAATATAATATGTTGGATTTTAAATGTATTTTTTATATTTATAATATTGGTATTTTTACTTTATATACTTTTATCTTTATTACCTGAAGGGTAATATGCGAGTACAAGATTAAACTATAAATTACCATTTAATTCTAAATAAAGTTTTTTTAATGCCCTGTCTAAATTTTCTTGGAAACTTCCTTTATCACTCTTTTGTGACCAGGTTATAGAATGTTGTTTTATGTTTTCAGGTATTTTAAGTTCTGATGTTTCACTTTCAAATTCATCATAGCGTTTATCAATAGGATAATATACAAAATCAGCACTTGTTTTTCCTTTTGGGAAAACAACTAATCCGTTTCCATCCGGGAAAAATGCTTTGTTTATAGCTAATCTTTCTGTTGTATTTAAATCAGCCTTATCGGCAGCCTGATTTAAAGCCATATTTAATAAAATTTGTTCACGTTTTGCTTGTGTTCTGGTGTCATATACTTTTGTTATCATAGTGCCATATGGATACACTTTTACAGGGGAAATATTCATATAAACTCCTATCTTTTTCTTATATTATAAAATTGTCATGGTTATTTTTGTTAATGTATTAATAAATATTTACAATCTATATATGGCAATGTATAATTAGTTGTTGTATGGAAGATAAAAACAATATTCTTATAATAGGTTTAAATAAAAAAGACAAAATTTTTAATTCTCTTTTTACTTTATATTTGCTTTTTTTAATTACTTTATTGTTATTTTTTCATTTTATTGAAGATTTAGTTGTTATATATGCCTTATCTATAATTGTTGTAACTGTTTTATTTATTTTGCAATTTGTTAAATTTAAAGAGTTTATTATATTACGTGATGATTTTTTATACTTTTATAAAAATAAAAAACAAATTGAAAAAAAGATAAATATTAATGACATATTTGACGTAAAAACTAACATTTTCACTTCTAGAATACAATTAATTTTGAAAGATAAATCCAAAATAAATGTAAATACTTTTTCTGCAAGTTTGATTTTTTATATTATCATGGCTTTATCTGTTATAGGTCTTGAATGTATACTTTATAGGCATTTTTGTGCCTCATTTATGTGTACAAAAATAAAGTTATATATTGAATCTAATAAAAAAGATGGTAGTGATGAAAAAACAATTGAAGAATATAATAAAAAATTAGAAAAATTTCAAGAAAGTGGAAAATCACATTATATTCTTTGTTGGATATTTGATGCATTTTTTGTCATAAGTTTTGTAATGAATTTGTCATTCCATATATATTTTAACTCATTTAAATTGTAAATTACTTTGTATATATAATTTACAAAATTGTTTGTTTAAATAAGCTAGTTAAATCAGGTTTACAATAAAAAGATAAAATGGGTTATAATAAAGCTTATGAAAAATCTTTTTGAAATAAAGAAATTGAATATGCACTATCCTGTTATAGACGGATTATTCGGAAATATAAAAGGATATGTTTACGCTTTAAATAATGTTGATATAGAGATATATGAAAATGAAATACTAGGCTTGGTAGGAGAATCAGGTAGCGGAAAATCCACACTCGGAAATTGTATTCTTAAATTAATTCAGCCTACTTCAGGAGATATTATTTTTCAAGGCGAAAATATAACCGGTAAATCTAAGAATGAATTAAAAGACTTTAGAAAAAAATCTCAATTGATATTTCAAAATCCATATATGAGTCTTGATCCCAGAATGAAAATTTATGATATTTTAAAAGAGCCTTTAATCGTAAACGGTTTAAAAGACGAAGAAGAAATAGACTTAAGAATAAAAAATATAATTAGTTTAACAGGAATGAGTGATGATGTATTAAATCGTTATCCTCATGAATTTTCAGGCGGTCAAAGACAGAGAATAGCTATAGCAAGAGCAATTATAATAAATCCTGAATTTATTGTTGCAGATGAACCTGTAAGTGCACTTGATGTTAGTATCCAAGCTCAAATTGTTAATCTTTTATTGGAATTAAAAGAGAAGCTTAATTTAACTATGCTTTTTATCTCGCACGATTTAAGTGTTATAAAATATATATCAGATAGAATAGCGGTAATGTATTTAGGTGAAATAGTAGAACTGGCTCCAAAAGAAAAACTGTTTAATAATCATAAACATCCTTATACAGAAGCTTTATTAAATGCGGTTCCGATAATAAATGAAAAAAATAGAAATAAAAAGTGTACAATAAAAGGAGATATACCATCAGTGCATAAGCTTCCTGAGGGGTGTAAATTTCATACAAGATGTCCTTATGTTATGGAAAAGTGTAAAACTTTATCGCCAAAATTTTATCAGATAGATGAAAATCATAGTGTCAGATGTTTTTTATGTGAGAATAGAATTTAAACAGTCCTAAACTGGATTATATTTTAAATTTATTGTAAAATACACATATGGCAAATATAACAGTGTATTTAAAAGAATCTTTAACATATCAAATAGCCCTTACGATGGTAAAACAATTAAGGGAATTTTTTGAAACTTTCGGAAATATTTCATATAGATTTTTAGAAGTGTTAAAGTATCTTTTAACTTTTCAAATAAGTTGGAAACAACTTATAGAACAATCATCACGGTTTGCGGTAGATTCTTTACCTATAACACTTTCAATAGTATCAATGACTGCAATAATTTTGGCTATGCAAGTAGCACCTGAGATGGTAAAACAAGGTGGAAAAGATTATATAGGTTTATTGGTTTCATTAACAATGGTAAGAGAAATCGGTGTAATAATGTCAGGTTTTGCTATAATATCTATGATTGGCTCATCTCAGGCAAGTGAACTTGCAACAATGAGAGTAACTGACCAGATAGATGCTATGAAAGTATTAAAAGTTTCGCCATTTAAATATTTATTTTTGCCAAGAGTATTGGCAGGATTTATAATGATGCCGTTTGTTGTAATAATATCATCATCTTTCGGAATACTTACCGCAGGGTTAACTGCAATGATGGCGGCAAAAGATGTAACTTGGCTTTGTTATATTACATCAGTATGGCAAGGTCTTTACATAAGAGATATAAACATAATGCTATTAAAAGCTGCATGTTTTGGAGGTTGTATTAGTTTGATAAGTTCAAGCTGCGGATATGATGCTCAAGGGGGAGCAAAAGGAGTAGGTATTGCAACTACTAAGGCTGTTGTTTGGTCTTTTGTTGCAATAGTTGTTGTAGATTGCATTTTTGCGATTGCTTTCTATTTTTAGAAGAAGGTTAAATATGTCTATAAAAGTTCAAAATTTAACAAAAGAATTTGATGGAAGAAAAGTATTGGATAATATTTCGTTTACTGTAGAAAAAGGTGAAGTATTATCAATAGTTGGGTTCAGCGGTTCAGGTAAAAGTACTATTCTTAAGATACTTTCCGGGTTACTGGAAGCTGATTCGGGAACTATAGATATTGATGCCGGTGATGTAGCTATGGTATTTCAATATTCTGCATTATTTGATTCATTAAATGTATTTGATAATATTTCTTTTGCATTGCAAGAAAGAAAAGAATTTAAAGGAAAATATACAAAAGAAGAATTAAAAGAAATAGTAAGAAAAAGTTTGAATACAGTAGGATTGTCAGGAATAGAAGATAAATTCCCGCACGAACTATCAGGCGGAATGCAAAAAAGAGTTAGTTTAGCACGTGCTATTGTTACGAAACCTCAATTTATATTGTATGATGAACCTACTGCAGGGTTAGACCCCGTAGCATCTACTGTCATAGAAGATTATATTTTAAGATTGAGAGATGAAACAAAAGCAACATCAATAGTAGTAACTCACCAAATGTCAACAATAAAAAGATGTTCAGATAAACTCATAATGCTATACGACGGGCATATAGTATTTAGAGGAACGCCTCAGGATTTATTACGGGGAGACAATCCTTATACAAAACAGTTTGTTTCAGCTTCAATTGAAGGTCCTATGAAAATAGCAGCCTCAGGTTTTTAAATTTTATAGTATAATAATTTATGGAAAAGGATAAATATGAAATTTTCATCATCATTTAAAGTCGGAATATTGGCAATCTCAGCAATAATTATATTATTGTTTACTGTTCTGTGGGTAAAAGGAAAAGCAATATCAAATGCGGAAAGAATAACAATAAGTTTTAAAGATGTAAACGGAATGAGAGCAGGTTCCGGAGTCCAAATGATGGGAGTAAGAATAGGTCAGGTTGAAGAAGTTAAACCTAAAATTAATGAAGAAGAAAGTTCTGTAGATGTTAAATTTGTTATAACTGAACCGGGTGTTATTATTCCTAAAGCATCAGAAATATCAATACAACAATCAGGAATAATAGGAGAACAATTCCTTGAAATAACTCCTCCTAAAGAAAGGGTTATATATATACCTGAACAAGATAAGTCTCTTATTCTTCATCCTGAAGATAAAGTACAGATGAAGTTAGATGATAAATTTTATGATATCGGTATTGTAAAAAAGATTGAAATAGTTGAAACAAATATGCTTCCTATTTTGATAAAAGAAAATATTAAGACAAAAAATTCTTATAAAATAAAGTATATTATAGATTTACCGGGCTTGGTTATCCCTGATATGTTAAACGGTAAAATTGTTAAAGATAATATTGATAACAAATTAAGACTGACTCCGAAAGATGAAATAGAAATTTTATATCCAAAAACAGATTCTGATTACACAATAATAGAGCCGATGCGAATTTCAGATTTCTTGGCACTCCAATACAGAAGTGCAGAATCCTTAATTGAAACAAATGAACGTATTTCAATGCTTATGTCTGATGATGTAATTTCAGATTTGCAAGAAACAGCTATAAGTGTTAAAACATTAACTGAAAAAGCAAATGTTACAATGGAAAAGGCTCAAGAACTTATAGAACTTTCTAAAGCAGAGCTTGAATTACTTTCAGAAGATGCAAATAAAATTTCTAAACAGTTAATTGATATTACTGAAAATATTAACAAGATTGCAGGAAATGAAGATTTTGTGAAAAATCTTAATGATAGTGCAAAATCAGTAAGCAGATTATCCAATAACCTATCTTGTATGCTTGAAGATCCTCAAACAAAAGCAACTATTCAAAATCTTGATATAACCGTAAAAAATATAGCGGAACTTTCAAGCTATATAAATGATATGTCAAAAGATGCAAATTTGAAGGCTTATCTTAAACAATCTGTTGTTAATCTAAATACGGCATTAGACAAATTGACAATAACTTTAGATACAGTTAATTATGCAACAGAGGATGAAGAAAAACTTAAACAAACGATGGATGATATAAATGTAACATCAGAAAATATCAGAAAATTTTCTGAAAAACTGAACAAAAGATTCTTACTTTTCAGGTTAATGTTCTAGGCGAATTATGAAACTGTTTATATCAAAACTTCATTATAATAAAAATTTGAATATTTTTGAAAAAATATTGGTAATAACTCTTCGAATATTAGGTATTCCATATTCAATTGCGGTGCAGATGCGAAATGTATTGTATGATAAAAAATTAATTCCGACATATACATCCAAATCATATGTAATATCAGTAGGAAATGTTACAACGGGAGGAGTAGGGAAAACTCCGTTTACAGTTGAAGTTGCGAAGTATTATTTAAGTTTAAATAAGAAAGTAGCTATTATATCCAGAGGTTATGGTGCAAGTATTTCAAATAAAGAACCTTTACTTGTGTCTGACGGTTCGGGAGCTTTATATTCAGCATTTGAAGCTGGAGATGAACCTGTTTGGATTAGCAATAATTGTAAAGGAGCTTATGTTGTTACCTGTTCAAGCCGTATTAAAGCCGATAAATTTTTAAGAGATAAATTTAATCCGGATATAATTATTCTTGACGATGGTTTTCAACACAGAAAAATTAAGCGTGATTTAGACATAGTTTTAATTGATGCAAAAAATAAATTTGGTAATTATATGTTGTTACCGGCAGGACCGTTACGTGAAAAAATATCTAACATAAACAGAGCTCATAAAGTTGTTGTTGTTAACAAAAACTATAATTCTGAAAATGCACTTAAATATTGTGATTTTCTAAAAAAAAGATTCAGACAGGACATATTTTTATGTAATATAATTCCTGATTATGCATATAACATAATAACTAATGAACAACTGGATAAAGAAACAAAAATAATGGCTTTTTCTGCCATCGGTCAGCCGCAAGGGTTTTATGATTTTTTAAAAAAAGATTATCAATTAGTTGCAGTACTTGAATTTGAAGACCATCATTCTTATGAAATGGACGATATATCTAAAATTATCCATTATGCTCAAGAAGAAAATATTGATTGTATAGTTACAACTGAAAAAGATGCCGTAAAAATACAAGAAATTATTAAAGATATTGAGCTTCCCGTTAAATTTTATGCATTAAAATTAAAGGCATATATTGACATAAAGGAAGTTTGCGGAAAATGAAAAAAATTCTTGTAGTAAGGTACAGATTCATAGGTGATATGATACTTACAATCCCTTTTTTGAGAAACTTAAGAGCAGCATATCCTGATTATCAAATAGATATGCTTGTAGCTCCAAATTCAGGCGAAGTTATAGAAAATTGTCCTTATATAAATAATTTTATTTATTTTGATACCACAAGAAAACATAAATATGAATCCAAAGGCGGGAATAAAACTTCTTTTTGGTATTATGTTAAGCTTTTAAGAAAAGAAAAATATGATAAGACATATGTTTTGAAACGTTCTTTTTCAAGTGCTTTGTTATGTTATTTAGCGGGCATAAAAGAGAGAATAGGTTATGATACTGAACACAGAGGATTCTTACTTACAAAAAAAGTTAAATATGACATGAAAAAACATGAATCAGAATGTTTTCTAGATGTATTAAAATCTGACGGAATAAATGTTTCGGATAATTATCTTGAAAATTGGGTTGCAAAAGAAAATGAAGAAAAAGTTAAAACCCTTTTTTCAAATAATAATATTCAGGATTCAACCATAAAAGCAGTTGTTAATATAACTGCAACTAATGAGGGTAAAGTATGGAATAAAGATAGATTTGTGCAAATTATAGAATATTTGTCAAATGAGAAAAATGTTCAGGTAATATTTATAGGTGCACCATCTGATAAAGATATTTATGATTCCCTTAAATATAGTGAAAAATTAAAAATAAAACCTGTAAACTTATGCTCTCAAGTTACAATAAAAGACAGTCTTGCATTATTAAAAATGGTAGATATAATGATAGGAAATGATTCCGGAAATCTGCATATGGCATCTTCTGTCGGAACTAAGGTAATAGGATTATATGGACCTATGCCTTTTGAAAAGTGGAAGGCACTTGGAGAAGGTAATATTTTATTAAAATCAGACCTTGATTGTATGCCATGTTCTCTGAAAGGAAAGTGTCATTATAATAAAGCCTGTTTAAATAATATAACTGTAGATATGGTAAAATCAGCTATTGATAGAATATTATCTAATATCCCAATATATTCCCATACATAGCACTATATCCTTGATATAATATTACACCGACGAATATGCCAACCAAAATAAGCATTACGGGATTTAAAAGTTTCATAATTATACTAATAGTTAATTCAAGATTATTTTCATATATTTTTGATATATTTTCAAATACTTTTTCAAGTTCACCGGCTTGTTCCCCTGATGAAATTTGAGACATTATGTCTGAGGAAAATACATTTGCTACGTTAAAAGCGGTAGTTAACTCACATCCTTGTGAAATCATTTTTTCAGATTTTTTCAATCTTACATTTATATGACTTATATTTATAACGGAATTGCCTAATTCCAGTGCTTCTGAAGGTGTAAGACCCGAATCATATGCCAATGCCATAACTGAAAAAAAATTTGTAAAATAAAAATTCTCTAATAATTTTGAAATCATAGGTAAAGTAGACATTGTTTCCTGTATTTTCCTTAAAAGCAATTTATTATTCCAAATTATAACTATGAATACTATTATTAAAGAGACAACAAGTAAAGCTAAAATACCTGACCAAATGAGCATTTCTATTATTTCAATACGAGTTATGCCGGAATAACTCATCTGAAATACTTTTATAACTCCAAATTTAAATATAATAAATACTGCAATTGCAAGTAAAAATATAGCAAAAGGATAAGCTAATGATGCTAAAATATTTCTTTTTATTTTGTTTTCTCTGTCTATATTTTTTATAATTTTATTAAGCACTATTTCAAGTTTTCCGGAGCGTTCACCTGCTACAATTAACATTGTATTTGCAAGTCCTAAAACTTTTGTATAATTTCTCATTGCTTTTTTTAAAGAACTTCCTTTTTCAATTTTTTTTAAAATTTGATTGCAAAATCCCTTTATTTTATAATTCCTGGATGAACTAATTAATGATTTAAATATTTCTATCATTGACATTCCGGAAGAATACAGAGAAGCAAATGAATTAAAAAACTGCCTTTTTTCGCTCTGGGATAATACAAGCTTTTTATCATTATAAAAAATATTTGAATTGTTTGAATAAGGTGTATTTTTTGTTGAATAAGGTATTTCTTCTTTAATTTCAAGAACAATAAGTCCGTGTTTTTCAATTATTTTTGCGGCTTCAGTTATATTTGATGCTTGTATATAATCTTCTTTTATTCTGTTTTCTTTATCTCTTGCTCTATAAAAATACTCACTCATATTTACATTATATATTAATTTTTTAATAAACAAAAGATTTAATCCGGTATCGCAACATTTTGCTTGCCGTTTTGTAACTTTTTCAAAACGTCATTTGCAAATTTTTACTCATACTTTCTACTTATTGTAAAAATTTACTCGTATAAATTATTTGTGCTACTATATACATATGAATATCTATATATTACCGTTACTATTAACATTATTTGCCGGAATGTCTACAGTATTAGGTGGTTTTGTCACTTTTTTTATAAAAAGAGATAATTTGAAAGCACTTTCTGTGGGGTTAGGTTTTTCTGCCGGAATGATGATATATTTAAGTTTGAATGACCTTGTGCCTGAA